>NZ_HF991061.1:0-14610 GCF_000432295.1 Bacteroides sp. CAG:189 | reverse complement strand
CAGGAATGCCACGATAACAACCATTACCGAAGCATAAATGATAGTATAGGAATTACTATTTGTATTCATCTTTTCGTTCGGTTTTAATTGTTAGACTTAATGGCACGTTTTTCACGACGGCCGATATTGCTTTGTACCACACAGTAGTCGATCAACGGTGCGAAGATGTTCATCAGCAAGATGGCAAGCATCATACCTTCGGGATAACCCGGATTGAGCACACGGATCACGATAGCCATGGCACCGATCAGGAATCCGAATATATACTTACCGGTTTCTGTACGGGCAGAAGTTACCGGATCGGTAGCCATAAACACAGCACCGAAGCAGAAACCACCCAGAATAAGGTGCTCGTACCAAGGCATCTGCGCCATAGCGTTGGTTTCCGAACCGAATTGGTTGAAGATAAATGCCATAAAGGCACCTCCCACGAATACGGAGATCATGGTCTTCCAGCTTGCAATGCCCGTCCACAACAGGATAACGGCACCGATCAAGATGGCCACAACGCTTGTTTCACCGATAGACCCGGGAATGAATCCCCAGAACATGTCGCTCAAAGAGGCTTCTACCGGCATTCCAGTAGCAGCCTGTCCCAACGGAGTGGCAGCAGTCAATCCGTCTACTGTATTTCCCAATCCGAAGATGCTGTCTTGCGCTACCCAAACGGCATCACCGGACATCTTGGTAGGATATGCAAAGAAGAGGAACGCACGAGTCACAAGTGCCACGTTGAATACGTTCATACCTGTACCGCCGAATACCTCCTTTGCAAATATTACAGAGAATGCAACGGCAATAGCAAGAATCCACAACGGACAGTCCACAGGAACGATCATCGGGATCAGCATACCCGAAACAAGGAATCCTTCCTGAATTTCTTCCTTCTTCCATTGTGCTACCACGAACTCGATGCCAAGACCGACTACATAAGAAACGATTATTTTAGGCAATACAGCCAGGAATCCATAGGCAAACATTTCCCAGAAACCGCCCTCGGTACCTGTATGGGTGAAATGCTGGTAACCTACGTTGTACATACCGAACAGCAAAGCCGGCATCAACGCGATAACCACAATCGACATAATGCGCTTACTGTCGATTGCGTCATGTATATGCGTTCCCGTTTTCGAAGTGGTGTTGGGCACGAACAAGAATGTTTCGAAACCATCGAACACCGAACGAAACGCGTGGAATTTGCCGCCTTCTTCGAAGTTCGGCTTTATCTTGTCGAGATAATTTCTTAACGCTTTCATTAATGTATTTACTATTTTACAATTTACAATTTACTATTTGATACCTCCGATGCTTACATCATTTCGGCACGAAGCATATCGAGTCCTGCACGGACGATGCGTTGCAGTTCCAATTTTGACGAATCGACAAATTCACACAAAGCGAAATCTTCCGGAGCCACTTCGTAGATACCGAGCGCTTCCATCCGGTCGATGTCTCCGGCAATGATCGCCTTGATAAGGAACTCGGGCAGGATGTCCATCGGGAATACCTTGTCATATTCACCCGACATGATCATGTGACGTTCGCCACCTTTGATACGTGCGTCGATGGTGTATTCCTTCTTGCCCAGCAACCAGCTGAAGTAGGAGTGATTCACACTGAATTGGTTGAAACGCGGCATGATCCATCCCAACATTTCGTGGATGTCGTTGCCTTCGGGGATAACAGATACCTGGCTATGGAAAGCGCCAAGGAAACCATTCGGAGATACCTGCTTACCAGTCAGCACGTTGCCGCTGATGTAGCGTAGTTCTTTGTCTTTTGTTACGTTTCCGGCGAAGACACTGGTGAGCAATGCACCTACACGCAGTTTGGTGTAAGCCGGTTTCAGAACTTCGGAACCTGTCACGGCCACTGTACGGGTCATATCTACGCGGCCCGTATTCATCAGCCGTCCGATGAAGATGACGGCTTGCGGGTCGATCGTCCATACGGTTTCCCCTTTCACGACAGGTGCAACGCGGTTGATCTGCACACCTACGTTTCCGGCGGGATTCGGACCGTCAAAAGCTGTGATGGTAACGTTCTTAGCCTGAGTCAAGGCTGCTGATTTCTGTTTCACGCTGATACCGAGATAGGTCTTTGCGATCTTGGCCAGCGCATCGAGTCCTGTTTGGAAATTGGCCTCTTCTCCCTTCAAAGCAAACTCGAATTCGGGAGCCAGTGGATTGCTGTCGAATGCAGATACGAAGATTGCTCTCGGGGCAACTGCCGGATCGGCAATTACATCGTACGGACGCTGCTTGATGAAAGCAAACATACCGGACTGCAACAACAGTTCTTTCACCCGGTCGGCATTCATCCGGGCGACATCCTGCTTGCCGAACTCTTCATAGTCCTGCTCTGCAGCCGCTTCCACGACGATGTTCATCACCTTACGACGAGCACCGCGCTCCACGCTGGTTACCACGCCGCTAACGGGCGAAACAAATTTCACTTCAGGATGATTCTTGTCGATAAACAAGGGTCCTCCAGCCATCACATACTCCTGTTCTTTCACAACTACTTTCGGAGTTACTCCCGGAAAGTCGTCGGGCACGAGCGCATAGAATCCCGGCTCCTTTACAGTGACGAGTTCTTCGGCAGCTTTACCTTTCAGGTTGATGTCAAGGCCTTTACGTAACTTTATTACATTTGCCATGTGTTATATAAAATAATGGTTTTTATAATTTGCCCGCAAAAGTAATAAATAATAATGTGAAAAAGGAGGAAAAAAGAAAGGAATTACGGAGATTTTTCCGTAATTCCTTTTGTTAACGTACACGGGGGAAATAATGTGCCAATTGGTCAATATGCCAATGTGCCAATGAAAGAGGGAATGATGTGCTAATTGGCTAATGCACCGATGTGCCGATGAAAGAGGAAATCATGTGCCAATTGACCAATGTGCTGATGTGCCGGTGTACCAATTGGGAGATATTACTTGATAAATGCTTTCCGGGGTCGACCGGTACACGAAGCCTGATTTTATTCTTCCGGAGCAAACATCGGATCCCATGCCGGGAGACGTATCGGCTTCTGTTTCAAGATTTCCTGTACTTTGGGAGTCGTGAATTTTGTTTCTACGACAAGACGGAACATGTATTCGTCGAACCATTTGTCTGTCATGATGAGATGCCCCTGATAACCACTGGCGGCGCCCCAACTGTTCTCTACCATCCATTTCACGGGTTTTCCGTTCTTATCGAGATCGACTGCCATCAGCGTCATGGCATGGCTCGAGCCGCTTGCAAAAGTCTGGATGCGCTGTTTCTTGTCCATGCCGAACGTGGTGCCCATCAGAGACTCGTAGTCATAGTTATTCACATCGAGCAGGCCGCGCTCCGAATGGAGGAATTTGCCCACATCGCATGAGAAATACATCATCGTGCTGTCTTTCAGGGAGGCGATCGCCATCGCTTTTATCTCCTCTACCGGCAGGGTCACATATGTCCAGTTCTTGCCATCATAGCGGTGACGGTCGAAATCGATCTCGTAGCACTTGTAATATTCGCGGCTCGGATCATTCATCAGCATCACGTAGTTACCGATCAGATTTTCGTCACCATATTTTTTCAGGAAAGTCATCGGGGTATGTTTTTCTGTCTCTACCGGTTTTCCACCCGCATCATAGCGTGTCCATGTGAACTCCGTAGGAGGCACACCCAAATTCAACACCAACATGCGGTAGATGGTACCTAACATCTCAACTTTGCTCTTCTCCAGTGCGGCCGCTTTGGCGCCTTTCGAAAACTGATCACGCAATTGCAGGCCGAACTCGCGCAGCTTCAATGAAACCAAGTTCGCCATGCGTGCGGTATTCTCACTGCTGTTGGTTTCCGGCATGATGTCTTTGGGCACCAGGCCGTATTTTCCTACAATATCGGCTACCCCTGTGAAAGTGCCGCCATCACTCAGAGGGTTGCGGAAAAGCCACTCCACCATTTTGTCATCCATCGGTTTCTCACGCGTATCGATCACTCCTTGAAGGAAAAGGTTCGCTTTCTCCAACTGATCGTAAAAGAAAGGATATGATTCGGAAAATTCAAACGAACCGAGCCCGTATTTAGCAATTGCCTTGGCACGCATCACGTTCAGTCCGGTGAACAGCCAGCAACGGCCCGATGACTTCTGGTCTGTAATGCCTTTGGAATCTACCTTGATGGAGAAATGGGTATCCATTCCTGTCATGTTCTCCTGATTGAGGGCGAGTTTACGGATATCGTTGTTGCCGATGGCATTGCGCAGCGCTTTATCTGCCGATGTCCCTTGATAGCTTTGTCTGATCTGGTCCAGCATTTCACTGCTGATTCCTCCTTTGTCCTGTTGTGCCTGCACCGAGAAGAAGGCGGCACCCAGAACAAATAATGATAAAATTCGTTTATTCATAAAATAATAATTATTTAATGTGTCAATATGCCAATGTGCCAATGAAAGAATGTGCCAATATGTTAATGTAATCAATGAAAGAATGTGCTAATATGTTAATGTGATCAATGTGCCAATTGAATAATTCACCATGTCGTACAGTATATGTTCTTGAAAAAACAGCGCAGCCAATTGGCACATTGATCACATTGGCATATTGGCACATTATTAATCCAACCACAAAAATAGTATGCTTTTTGGAACTTTTATCCATTCCTTTAGAATTATTATCAATCCAAACGAAAACTATTCCAAATAAAACGGTTTTCTTTGCACCCACATTCAGAGAATATGAAAAGATATATAATAAGTATGTGCATGGCGATTATACCCGCCATAATCATTTTTGGCCAGGAAGAAGGCATCACGATAGTAAAAGACGGCAAGCTGGAAGTAAACACGGTATTTGATCCCGACAGCCTTCGCGACGGTTCCCCTTCCCTATCCAAGCGTGAACTGCGTAAACAACGGGTGGCACAGCGCAATCTCCATTACAACATACTTGGCGGCCCCAGCTATACTCCGGATTTCGGGGTGCTTGTAGGCGGTAGCGCACTCATGACGTTCCGTATGAACCCCAGCGATACGACACAGCAACGTTCTGTTGTCCCTGTCGCTATTGCCTTTATGTTCAAAGGGGGATTGAACCTTTTCTCCAAACCGCAGCTTTTCTTCAAGGGCGACCGTTTCCGTATCTTCGGGCAGTTTAGTTATAAAAACACACAGGAGAACTTCTATGGCATCGGCTATGATACCAATAAAGATTATGTACGGAGCGATACGACCAGCCAATACCGTTATAGCGGCGTACAGGTAAACCCCTGGTTCCTGTTCCGTCTGGGCGAAAGCAATTTCTTTGCCGGCCCGCAGATAGACATCAACTATGACAAAATAACCAAACCGGCGAAATATCTTGTAGACCAGCCCGACTACATGGCCGCAGGAGGAACATCGCACGGATACAGCAATTTCAGCTCCGGACTCGGTTTTCTGCTGACGTATGATACGCGGGACGTTCCCGCCAATGCCTATCGGGGTGTCTATCTTGATTTCCGGGGGGTGATGTATCAGAAATTCTTCGGCAGTGACAATGAATTCTACCGCCTTGAAATAGACTACCGGCAATATAAAACGGTGGGCCGGCGCAAGGTCATCGCCTGGACGGCACAAACGAAAAACGTATTCGGAGACGTGCCTTTGAACAAGTATGCCTTGAGCGGAACTCCGTTCGACCTCCGTGGTTATTACATGGGGCAGTATCGCGATAAGTCGTCTCACGTCGTGATGGCCGAATACCGCCAGATGTTCAATACCGACAAGACGAGCTGGGTAAAAAAGATGGTCAGCCATCTCGGTTTCGTGGCATGGGGCGGATGCGGATTCATGGGGCCTAACCCCGGCAGGATAGAGGGGGTGCTCCCCAACTTCGGCGCCGGAATCCGCATCGAAGTGCAGCCCCGCATGAATGTCCGTCTCGACTTCGGCAGAAACCTGGTTAACAAGCAGAATCTCTTCTACTTCAATATGACGGAGGCCTTTTAGATATATTTTTCCGGTATTTTTGGGCATAAAACAATAAAATGAGGAGGGATGAAGAATCATAAGTGAATAATTTGCTTATATTTGCGACTAACTTATTAAAGTATACAAGCAAATATCAATATATCAATGATGAAGCAATTTTGCTACTTACCTTTTATATGTCTGCTTATTTTGTGCGCAATTCCCTTGACGATATCTGCGCAGGAAGTACACGATGGCTCGGAATTCACAACAACCGATTACAAAAACCTCGTCCTTCCTCCACTCGATTTGCTTTTTGAGAACGCCAAGAAAGGCCCCATTTATGAGGCGGCTTACGTCAAAGAACAGATAGAACGTAAAATACTGGCTAAAGAAAAACGCGCTTTTCTTAGCTTTTTTAGTTTAAGGGGGAGTTACCAATACGGTATGTTCGGCAATGAATCTACTTTTACCGATATTGCCATTGTACCTTATCTTACTTACACGACCCAGGCACAAAAAGGATATACCATCGGCGGAGGTGTAAACATTCCGTTGGACGGGCTTTTCGATCTGGGCTCTCGCATCAAACGGCAGAAGCTGACCTTGCGAAATGCAGAGTTGGAAAAGGAAATAAAGTTTGATGAAGTAAAGCGGGAGATCATAGAATATTATGCCACAGCAAACTCACAACTCAGTGTATTGAAATTGCGGGCGGAAACCCTCGAACTTGCTACTCTACAATATGAAATAGCAGAAAAAGACTTCATAAATGGAACGATAGATTCCGGAGCTCTTTCCGTTGAGAAACAGCGTCAGTCCGTTGCTCTGGAAGCATATGAAAAGAGTAAGTTTGAAGTGACAAAGAGTCTGTTAATATTAGAGGTAATCACCCGTACTCCCATTTTACGAAAATAAGAAATACCATGGACTATATACTTTATATCTTTCGTGCCCTATACCGCAAAATGTGGTGGATCATCCTGGGAACAGCATTGGTCACCGGGCTGGTGATCTACAAAACCAAAGGAATGAGGGGAGGTTATAACGTTGAATCGACTTTGTATACAGGCGTCGTTTCCGGGTATAGCATTGAAGAGAACAATGCCGGTGTCAATTGGGCCATTGCCCAAAATGCCATTGACAACCTGATTCACATCATTGAATCCGAAAGCACCCTGAAACGTGTTTCAATGCGTCTGTTCGCACGCGTACTCGTAAAAGGGAGTCCCGACAGAGACCAGAACGAAATCACTGCCGCCAGCTATAATTACACCTATAACCACATGAAAAACAGTAAGCATGGGAAAGAACTCGTTGCATTGATAGACCGGAGCAGCGAAGACAAAACCATGGAAAATTTCATGAAATACGAAAAGCCGGACGCCGATAACTATATTTACGGTTTATTCTATTATCAGCATCCTTATTATAGCTATGGCACATTAAAGAGAATTTTAGTGACGCGTTTGGGAAACAGCGACTTGCTGAAAATCAGTTATTCGTCGGGCGATCCGGGCATTACTTACAATACTCTTGAGATTCTGATGAAAGAGTTCGTCAATGAATACCGTGTTCTTCGTTATGGCGAGACCGATAAGGTGATTGAATATTTTAAATCGGAACTGAACCGCATCGGCGGTGAACTGACGAGACATGAAGACGATCTCACCAAATATAATGTGGACAACCGTATCATAAACTATTATGACGAAACCAAGGAGATAGCCGCCATCAATAAGGAATTCGAGTTAAGAGAGCAAGATGTGTTGTTCGCTTATAACAGTTCGAAAGCGATGGTTGAAGAGCTGGAACGGCAAATGGATGAAAATACCAGACAAGCTATCACAAACCTGAACCTGGTGGATAAACTGAGGGAAGCTTCAGACCTTACCGGAAAAATCACAGAAATGGAAACGGTTTCCAATACAGATACCGGTTCGGACCAGCGCTTGGAAGAATATCGGGGGGATCTCGTCAAAACCCGGAAGGAATTATCTGATATTTCCAATCAGTACATCAGCGGCAAATACACCAAAAGCGGCATCGCCAAAAACAACATTGTAGAGCAGTGGCTGGACCAGACGCTGCTGTTCGAAAAAGCCAAGGCAGAGCTCAGCATTATCCAGAAAAGCCGTAGCGACCTCAATGGCAAATACGTGTTTTATGCTCCCGTAGGCACCACGATCAAGCGCAAAGAACGTGTTATCAACTTCTCCGAGCGCAACTACCTGACCACTCTGCAAAGTTATAACGAAGCATTGATGCGAAAGAAGAATCTGGAGATGACGTCGGCAGCCTTAAAAGTTCTGAATCCTCCGGCCTATCCCCTATCTCCGGGTGCCAGCAACCGCAAGAAGATTGTAATAATGACTTGTGTTGCCACTTTTCTGTTACTGTTGGCCTTCTTCTTATTGGTGGAATTCATAGATCGTACTTTGCGTGATTCGATCCGTGCCCGTAAGTTGACCGGATGTCAAATATTGGGCGATTTCCCCTATTCCAGACGTTCTACTCCATATAGCCAAATATATGAGAGAGATTCGACACGTTATCTCAGCAACAGCATCTTCCGATTCTTTACGGACCGGAAGAAAGGTGAGCCATATATTCTGAATCTTCTCAGCGTATGTCCCGGCAGTGGCAAGACCTACATAGGAGAACATTTGGAAGAATATTGGAGAAGTATCGGCATCAACGTGCGGAGGATCTCTGCGGGAACAGACTTCAATGCTGATTCTTCGCAATATCTGTTAGCAACCGGCATCAATGAGATATACACCCCCGGCAATGAGGATGTATTGATCGTAGAACATCCGGAATTGAGACAAATCAATATCCCTACACCGTTGCTCCGCAACGCCCATGTAAATTTGATGGTAGTTTCGGCAACCTATGGCTGGAAATCGATCGACAGGATCTTGTTGCGGAAACTGGAAGCCCAGATTGAAGGTAAACCCTACCTGTGCCTGAACCGTGCACCGAGATACGATTTGGAGAATTTCACAGGCATGCTTCCTCCTTATACCCAATTGCGGAAGTTGATATATCGCTTATCGCAGTTGGCGTTGACGGAGACCTTCATCCAATGGAAAGGCATATGGAAAAGAAAGCGGCAACCTTGTCCGTCCGCCATAGACAAAGAGAACGATGACGACTGATAACGGCGAAGACAACAGCAGATACACCCCATTACAGACCGGTCATTCCGAGTCTGGTTTCTATGTATTGTTTGCCCTCCAGTTCCTGTTGGTTGCCGCCAGCATGTTTATGGATGTCAAGACAGGAGCTTTTACGCTGATCCTTGTTTTGATCATGACATTCGTCATCTTGGTGCGTTGTTCGTCGCAGGGGTTTGATATGTCGAGAGCCAAAAACGGCATGATGTGTCTTTTTGCGGTGACCGGTGTGTTTTATTTTCTGGAGATAGCCAACCCCAACAATGTGCAGGAAGCGTGGAATATCGGTATCACCCATTACTGGCTCTACCCTTTTGCGCTCTCCTTGATTGTTCCGATAGCTATTCGCGACCGTAAAGGCATTGAATGGCTGTTGTTCATCTGGTCGGTCTTCATCCTGATAGCCACCCTGAAGGGATATTGGCAAAAGAATCACGGGTTCAGTGTCCGCGACCGTTATTTCTTATTTGTGCTCGGAGGATACCGCACTCACATCATCTGGTCGGGAATCCGCTATTTCTCTTTCTTCTCCGATGCCGCCAACTACGGTGTGCACTGTGCCATGGCCCTGACCACATTCCTCATTTCGGCTTTCTATGTCCGTCGCGGATGGATGAAAATCTATTTTATCCTCATCGCCCTCGGTGCAGCCTATGGTCTGGGGATTTCGGGCACGCGTGCGGCAATGGCTGTCCCCTTGAGCGGAATGTTAGTATACGCCGTCCTGTCCAAGAGTTGGAAAAGCATTATCATCAGCTTCGTTGCAGTCGGTGCTATCTTTTCCTTTTTCTATTTTACGACGATAGGCAGTAGCAATCAGTATATCCGCAAGATGCGGACAGCTTTCCGCCCTACCGAAGACGCTTCTTATCTGGTGCGGGTAGAAAACCGGAAAAGAATGAAAACGCTTATGGACGACCGCCCTTTCGGCTACGGCATCGGGCTGGCCAAGGGCGACCGTTTCCCCTCCAAAGAGCGGATGCCTTATCCGCCCGATTCCTGGTTGGTAAGTGTATGGGTAGAAACCGGAATCGTGGGATTGGTTCTATATCTTGCCGTGCATGGTGTGCTTTTTGCATGGTGTGCCTGGATATTGCTGTTTAAGATCATGAGCAAGCGGCTGCGCGGACTCTTGGGCGCGTGGCTATGCATGAACGCCGGATTCTTTGTGGCTGCCTATGCCAATGATGTGATGCAGTATCCCAATTCAATCGTTGTATATACCGGATTCGCCCTCTGTTTCGCAGGCCCTTATCTTGACAAAGAGATGCGGAAAGAGGAAGAAGACGAAGAGAAAGCCAAGGAGAAAAAGAAAGAAGAAAAAGCGACTTTATGGACATAAAAGAAACACCGGTCATCTCTTTTATCACAATTTGCTACAACGGGTTGGCAGATACATGTGCACTGATCGATTCACTGCAAGCTGCGGTACATTCGGTCAGTTATGAAATCATTGTCGTGGACAATGCTTCGCGCCAGAACGAGGCGGCTGTCATCAGCCGGCGTTATCCCTTTGTCAAGACGATACGCAGCAAGCGGAATTTGGGTTTCTCCGGCGGCAACAACTTAGGAATCAGAGAAGCCGGAGGAAAATATATTTTCCTCATCAACAACGATACCTATATCACTGATGACGGGCTCCCGGCCCTCATCGAACGACTTGAGAGCCGTCCGGAGATCGGCGCCGTATCACCGAAGATTCGTTTTGCATTTCCTCCGCAACATATTCAGTTTGCCGGATTCACCGCATTGTCTCCTGTCACGCTGCGCAATACGGGCATCGGCTGCGGTTGCCCGGACAACGGAGCATACGACACGGCCAGCCCCAGCCCCTACCTCCACGGCGCCGCCATGCTGGTCAAGCGCGAAGTGATAGAACGGGTGGGGCTTATGCCCGAAGTGTATTTCCTTTATTATGAAGAGTTGGACTGGTGCACGGCCATGACCCGCGCCGGATACACGCTGTGGTATGAACCGCGTTGCACTGTATTCCATAAAGAGAGCCAGAGTACCGGGCAACTCAGCGTTTTGCGCACATACTACCTGACGCGAAACAGACTGCTGTATGCCTGGCGCAACCTGAGTGGTGCGGACCGCCTGCTTTCATTGGTTTACCAGATGACGTTTGCCGCCACAAAGAACAGCCTGCAGAATCTTTTGCAACGCCGTGTCCGGCAGGCCGGTGCGGTATGGAGAGGAGTTTTCGGATTCATCATTTTGCCCGGAAAGCAAAGTTGAAGTCCTATAAATGACCGTTATGAATATAAACAGCCATGACTAACAAGAATACAATGCCGTGACGAACATGAATGCCGTAATTTATATGATCGATTGGATATTATTTGTGCCATTGGCATTCTGCGTGTCCTACCTGTTGTTTTATGCCGTCGCTTCGCGCTTTTACCGCTCGCCTCAATATCCTGCAGCACGGAAACAACACCGCTTCGCGGTACTCTTTCCGGCTTACAAGGAAGACCGGGTAATCGTGAATGCCGTGCAGAGTTTTCTCGAACAGGAGTATCCCGCGGAGTTGTATGACGTCATTGTCATCTCCGACCAGATGCAGCCGGCCACCAACGATGCGCTGCGGCAGCTCCCCATACACTTGCTGGAAGCCGATTACACCGACAGCTCGAAAGCCAAAGCTCTCATGCTGGCAATGGAGCATATAGCCGGCGACGCTTATGACATCGTGGTGGTGATGGATGCCGATAACATCACGACAAGCAATTTCCTGTCGGAGATGAACCGTGCCTACGACTTCGGCTTACCGGCCATCCAGGCGCGCCGTACAGGCAAGAACCTGAATACGGATGTCGCCATGCTCGATGCCGTCAGTGAAGAGATCAATAACGGCATATTTCGTAGCGGGCACAATGCCGTAGGGCTTTCGGCCAGCCTGTCCGGTTCGGGAATGGCATTCGATGCCGGCTGGTTCCGTCGGAATGTGAGGCAACTCCAAACGGCAGGTGAAGATAAGGAACTGGAGACGATGCTTTTAAGGCAGAATATCCATATCGGATACCTGCAATACCTGCCCGTTTATGATGAAAAGACCCAGAAGACGACTAATATCAAGAACCAGCGCAAACGTTGGATAGCAGCCCAGTTCGGTGCCCTGGCAACGGTGTTGCCGGATTTGCCCAAAGCGTTCATGCAGGGCAATATGGATTATTGCGACAAGATATTCCAATGGATGCTTCCTCCCCGGTTGCTGCAATTGGCGGCCGTTTTCGGGCTGGCTTTGGTGGCTTTTATCGTCTGCCCGCCGGAGGCGAGTATCAAATGGGGGATACTCGTCTTAGCCCAGATAATGGCCATGCTACTGCCTATCCCTCGAAAGCTGCTGAACAGACAACTGCTCAAAGCAGTGTTGAAAGTTCCGCAATTGGCATTCGTCATGGCAGGAAACCTCTTTAAGCTAAAAGGAGCTAATAAGAAATTCATACATACAGAGCATGGAGAAGGGGAAAGAGAGAGAGAAAGAGAAGGGAGAGTGGAGATGGGAGATGGGAGATGGGAGAAAGAAGATGGGAGAAGTATTATGCAGCGTAAGGATGGTGCGGATCACTAATTATTGCCATTAATCATTTATCACTAATCATTTGTCACTAATCACTAATCATTTTTATCACAAATCAAACATGAAGATTGCCATTGAAGCCCAGCGTATATTCCGTCCCAACAAGCATGGGATGGATTTTGTGGCTCTGGAAACGATCCGGGAGCTGCAAAAGATAGATCATGAGAATGAATATTTCATTTTTGTCAGTCCGGGGCCGGACCATTGCCTGAACGAATCGGACAATATGCATATCGTTGAACTGCGTTGCCCTTCGTATCCTCTATGGGAGCAGGTAGCGTTGCCTCGTGCTGTGGCGCGCGTGCGTCCCGACTTGTTGCATTGCACGAGCAATACGGCGCCGGTCAAGTGTCCGGTACCGCTTGTGCTGACGTTGCATGACATTATTTTTCTGGAAAAGCGGCAATCGTCCAGCCGTTCGTTGTATCAGGAGATGGGCTGGCATTATCGCCGTCTGGTAGTGCCCCGCATCCTGTCGGAGTGCAGGAAGATCATCACTGTTTCCAATTTCGAATGCAACCGGATCCGTGAAGCGCTCAATCTTCCCAAAGACCGGCTGACGGCTGTCTACAACGGATACAGCCCGCACTTCAGGCAGATGCCGCCGGCACCGGAAATCGTACATAAGTATGTCCCGTCAGACGACTACCTGTTCTTTTTAGGAAATACAGACCCCAAAAAGAATACGCCGCGTGTGCTCAAGGCATATGGCTTGTATCTGCGACAGTCGAAGCATAAACGTCCGCTATTGATAGCCGATCTGAAAGAGGAAGCAATAGACGGAATACTTTCAGCAGAAGGAATAAAGGAGGTAAAGCCTTATCTCAGTTTTCCGGGATATATTCCTAATGCCGACCTGGCAGCCCTTTACAACGGCGCATTCGCTTTTCTGTATCCTTCGCTTCGCGAAAGCTTCGGTATTCCGATGCTCGAATCGATGGCATGCGGTACTCCTGTCATTGCCGGAAACACATCGGCCATGCCCGAAATAGCCGGAGAGGGGGCACTGCTTGCCGATCCTCTGGATGAAAATGACATAGCCCGCAAAATACTGCTGCTGGAAGAGGATGATACTTTCTATCAGCAACAAGTAGATTACGGGCTGGAGCGCGTCAAGCTGTTCTCATGGAGAAAAAGCGCGGAGGCGCTGCTGAAAATTTACAAAGAAATCATAATTCACAAACCTCAAAGCAGGGGCATTCTTTGATCCACTCTTCGGGTTCTATCTCCCCGTTTCCGTTCAGATCGGGGCTCAGGTCGCGATGACCGCAGACGCGGCTGCCGGGATAGTCTTTTAAGAGTTTACCGACCAATGCTTTGAGCGATTGTTTCTGGGCTTCCGTGCGGGTATCTTTGGCTTTTCCTTGGCAGTCCAGCCCTCCTTCATAGCAGATGCCGAGGGAGTTTAGATTGAAGCCGCGCACGTGGGCGCCTATCTTCTCGATGGGGCGCGTGGCTTTGACATCACCGTTTTTTCGGATGTAAAAGTGGTAGCCGGTGCCGTTGAATCCCCGGCGGCGGTGGCACACTTCCAAGTCTTGCTCCGTAAACGTACGGTCTTCGCGGGTGGCCGAGCAATGAATGACGATCAGATCGATTTTTCTCATCGGTGTCTCTCCTCCTCTCCTTTTTATTTGCGTAATTCACACTCCGTATTCCGGCAACGCTGTTCGCGCAGCGAGAAGATTTCCGCATGCATCTCTTTTACTTTGGCGCTTAAGTCAAAATAATCTTTCAACGCTTTTTCCAGTTGCACCATCAAGAAACCGTATTGATCGGTTATCAATTCACTGAATTCTTTCGCCGTTCCTTTCTTCCGAAAGAACGGCAGGATTGCCACGAGGCATTCCACTACTTTCTCTATTATCTTTTTCATTTTGAATAATTAAATAATTTGCCAATGTGCCAATATGCCAATGT
>NZ_HF991060.1:0-10137 GCF_000432295.1 Bacteroides sp. CAG:189 | reverse complement strand
CGCTCATATGAGCGAGACAAAGATAAATTCGTTTATCCATGATAAATATGTGATTATATAATTTTCAAAAAATAAAATATTAACAAGAAGCTATTAAAATTCCTTTCATTCTTGATTACTTATTATTTTCCGATACCGATCAACAGTATTAATTATATTACCTCTTTCATCCACTACCTTAATTCCTCCATTCTTTATCGCGGTAATGTAGTTGGTTGCATTCCCATATTGTCTTTTATAGTCCATTAAATATGGAACAGGAAAAAAACCTTCTGCAAAGACTTTGTACAATCCTTCAGCAGTGTATAAATCAGGAATATATTTTTCCAACAATCTTATCGATTCTTTTGCTTCATAATACATCTCGTCCACTCGATCTTGTACTTTTTTATCATATTTCATATTAGGTATTTTCCCTAATGATCTAGCCAACCTATATTCCTTTAATGCAGACAAAGTTATCTGAATACTCTCCTTGATTACAGGAGGGGTCGCCAATCTTACAGCTTCAGAATAACTTACAACATGAATAATTTCCGGGCTATTGACATTTTCCGGTTCCAAATCATCCATTAAAGCAGTAACCGCAGCCAATTGGACTTTCGCTTTGTCGATATCAGGTGAAAAATAATCCAATCCAGCTCTTGCTTGTAAACTGACATGAAAAGAATCATCTTCTAGTTCTCTAACCAATTTTAACATTGTTCGTCCTTTTGCCAAATCCTGAATTCCCCATGTGTATTTCGGAGTATTTAACATGTTTTGCAATATAAGGAATTTTATTCCTAATTTCTTAGCTGTTTTAGCAGCCAAAAAGCCCGAGATAATATAAGTTATATCATCCGCCCCTCTAAATGCAAAGTGGTGTGGAACATTAGGTTCCATGGGTTTTCCAGTAGTTGAAATATATTTTATTGTTTCAAGATGTTCACGTAAATTTTCAAGTAATGTATTTTTCCCCCTACCATCAAGTTCACAGAACCACCATAAAGATAATGCATGCCAAGAAATATTTAATGCACGTTCATGTATATGCGCCAATTTAAGTATATCTTTCGTACCAGAATAAGTACGTACCAACATGGGAGAGGCCAGATCTTTTATCATTTTATATTCCAATTCTGAATTGATGGGCACACCACCACCGTTCGGGAGCCCGTCCCAATCTTCACCAAAATGAGACTGAGTTAGTTGAGAACTTCCAATTGATAACACATCTAATAGTCTTGACTCTGCCAAATCTTTAATCCAGGCTTTAAACTCTTTTAACGCCTCTAATCTATCTGGATTATAAGGCCCAACATGAGCTCTAATAATAGGTAAACTTTTCTTAGATTTAGCATAATTCAACCTCTCAATATAAGAATCATTCTCTTTTCCACAATTATTGTAATTATAATGGTCTTGATGAGTTATAGCTTTATAACGTTCAGAAGCAATTAGATCACTTGCAAAACTCCACCTCATATTATCATACTCATCGTCTTGTAATAGTGTATTAGGTAATCTATCATCAGGAATTCCTAACTTGAAAAGCGATTCCAAAGGAGACTCATCTCCTGGAAATACCAATATTGAATTATTCGTCTTTCCTTTTACCAACTGACAAGTATCAGGTAAACCAGCAAAAAACAGTTGTTTTAATTGCCCACCATCTTTTACAAACATTTTATCATTTAACAAAAGATTATAGAGCGACATAAAATAATCCACACCTTCTTGAGGATCTAGCCTATAGCTAAAACCAAGTTGAGTTATTCTTTTTTCAACGAGCCATTTTTTTACTAATCCATAGTTATTTAATTTATGGATTTTTATAACAGCTTCATTTACTTCATCAGGAGCTATATATGACTTATATTTACAATCCTTTAATAAGTTGGATATCGTAGAGATTCCTAAAGTATGAACATCTATCAAAGGTTTCACGAAACCGAATATTTCATCTCCTAATAATAACTCTTTCATTATTGTATATAATTTAAAATTTCCTTTTTTGACATATTTTTTAAACCTAAGTGTTCCAAAGTCCTTCCTTCTTTTCTAAAATCCACATTCAGCAATTGAGAACATATATTCAAAACAGATTCAAAAAGAGGCATTTTTATTCCGGCTATCTTTCCTAATTCCAACATGGGAAGTACTCCTGTTGGAATATCTTCCATAAGCTGACGTGTATAAATAGATGAGGGTGCAAGTATATCATAATAAGCTGGATTATTTTTCATTTTCTCACACAAGGTAGCGCCTTCCGTATCCTTATATGCAAATGATATCCATTCATTAACACTTAATAATTCCACACCATATGCTTTTCCAACCTTTATCCTCTCAGCATCAAATTTCTCTATAAAATTGGCTATATTAGGCGTCATATCCCTATAAAAATAAAACTCATTGCCCCGATCAATTGTTGCAGCATTAAAAAGAATTACACATGGATGGAATATGGCACCAATATTTTCAAAACTTGTCCGCAATACATTCACTGCAAAAGAAAAACAAGGATAAACGGTACAAATCTTGTTTAAAACAAAGTCAGTGTCAGAAGAAGGTAATGCAGATAGTAAAACATCATCTTTCACACCTATAATATTAACGACGCCGGGTTCTTTAATTCGACAAGCATATATAAGAGTCTGCGCTTCTGCTATATATATTTTTTTATTGCAATTTGCAGATATCAAACCTTGCTTAAACTCTAATGCCCCACATGTTCTTCCTGGATTCAGTATTACAATTTGATTATCACACAATAAAGGTGCTAAGCTCATCGCCAGCTCCTTATGAGCGTTTGCAACCGTAGTTACCATTATTACGTCAACTTCTTGTACCGCTTCCGACAATTCATTAGTAATACAGTTAATTTTACCAAAACCTTTTATTTTTCCACCTAACTGTATTCCGCCTTTACTTAATAAAGCTCTCACTTTATCCAAACTTCTATCAAATAAATTTACGGAATAGTTGTTTAGTCCCAAATAACCAGCTATAGCCTGTCCGCCATTTCCAGCTCCTATTACTGCAAATTTCATTTTATTGCTTCAATATAAATCATGTCTCATGATATCCCGCCCTCTATTGTCAAGAACCTGTAACTGAGAATTCGCATATTTCAGTTTTTCCGTTACTTCTTCTGCAGAATCCCCTACTACAAGAAAACCTGCTACACGATCACTACTCGTATCCGATTTTTCTATGACTGAATCAGGTATTTTATATACAAAATAATCATAAATACACTTATTATTGAGAAGTGTATCAAAATTTTTCAATCTAGAAAACACTCCTGGTTTACAATACACATAACTCATTATCGCATTATTGAATTGCCGTTTGGGAGTAACTTTGGGTTTTCCACCCATCACCATCTCAACATAAGTTTTCATAATATTGACACCAGACAGCACATCAATAAGCTTATATTTTGATCCTCCCCCCATCCTCGCACTGAATTCCAGCACACTATATTCATCTTCATTCACTATCATTTGTACTAATAATGGAGTGTCTTTCAGTTTAAATACATTGACTATCTGCTGAGCAATTTCCAAGACCTTATTTTTATCATATTTTACCGGAACAGGATAATAACTTTGTACAATAGTAAATGATTTTTCATTTTCTTTTATCTTTTTCGAAGCTGTTACAGATAATAATTTAGCATTTGTCCCCTCTACATAAATATCAACTGAAAGTTCTTCCCCTAATTTAAATTCTTCAATAATAACATGTTTTGAGATGGAATATTTGAAGGCCTCTTGCAATGAAGCATCTAGTTCATTACTATTAAATACTTTTTTAACTCCTTTAGAACCATTACTGTCAACAGGCTTAACAACCAAAGGATAAGCAAAAGCAGGCATCGTTTTTTTATCCCAATCTTCATTTATGCAAATATGTTTAGATGTAGGGATATCATTCTTTACCATTTTTTCTTTCATATATAGTTTATTGGTCAAATCCCTCACTTCATCCTCCGTTAGATAAGAAGGAAGCCCCAAGCAGGCGGAAACATACGCCATTGTCGATAAAGGTTGGTCACCACAAGCTGTAAGTATATAATCAATTCCCTCGGACCGAGCAACATTCAACACCGCTTTTTGGTCCATTGTACTTATAGGGAAGAACCGATCTGCATACTCCACAGCCCGAACACAGGTAGACTGATCAATTAAAATAATTTCTACGCTATTTTTCCAATAATGTCTCAATTCTTGAATAAGAGCTATCTGGTCATTTCCACCAGCCAATATCATAATTTTCTTCATTGTATATTTTTAATTAGTACCATCAAAGCCAATAGAACCTACTTTTTCGTCCGATGAATCAATATCTTTATGCACTAATACATTTTTTACTGTCTTAATTAGTATTTTCATATCTACCGCTAATGAAACATTATCTACATACCAAACGTCCAACTCAAACTTTTTAGTCCACGTTATTTTATTTCTACCATTTACCTGGGCCCAACCTGTTATACCCGGACGTACTTCATGCCTTCTTGCTTGAGTTTTACTATATAGCTCCAGATAACGAATCATTAAAGGGCGCGGCCCGATTAAAGACATATCTCCTTTGAGGACATTGAATAATTGAGGTAATTCATCAATGGAAGTTTTGCGAATAAACTTACCTATTGGAGTTATTCGTTTTTCGTTCGGTAATAAATTTCCGTGCTCATCGCACTCATCTGTCATAGATTTGAACTTAATAACATAAAATATCTTAGCATTTTTACCAGGTCTTGCCTGAGTAAAAAATACCCCTGCACCCTTATTTGCAAAATGAAGCCAAACAATAATAATCAATAAAATGGGCCAAATTAATAATAAAGTAAAAAAAGCGATACAAAAATCAATTACTCTTTTAAAGCAGTACTTATACATTAGCTAGACTTTTTTTAATATGTGATATGATTTTCTGATAAGTATATCCCACTTGATAATTATTCAACAAGAATCGATACCCGTTTTCTCCCATCTTTTTGATAGTTTCAGGCTCATTTATATACTTATTAATACAGTTATTAAAATCCCTAATATCTTTACTTTCACACCAATACCCATATCCATTTGTCTCTGCGATAGTACCAATATCCGTGTTTACATCAGTTGCAGCTATTATAGGCATTTTAAATTCCAAATAAGATAATAAACGAGATGGATAATTAGGAATCACAAAACGATTATCAAGAAAAATCAGGCCTACATCGCAAGATTGAACCAAAGAATCATACTCTTTTTTCGGTAAACGTGCAAGCAGAGTTATATTACATGGGCTATTATTACGATACCAATTCTCTATTTTCAGATATTCTGTGCCATTACCGACAATCAAAAAATGGCAGTCATTTCTTTCTTTGTTAGCATCCAGACACTTTATGAGAAAATCTACCCCCTGTGGTTTTCCTAAATTGCCACCATAGATGAATATAATTTTATCAACCGGAAGATTATATCTCTTACGAATTCTATCCTTATCAATATGCACAGGAACCTCGATCAATTCAATACTATTAGGAGCCTCTTCCACTTTTTCTCGTGCAATATATTTATTGTGCTTTAATACAAAAGCAACATTGGCAGGAGACATACAACCAATATAATCCGAGTTTTTATAAAGATTAATCTCTTTGTTTCTAAAGTATCTATATAAGAGACTTGTTTTTGAAAACATACCCAAATCCACAGCATTCTGTGGAAATATATCTTTCAACAAAAGATAAGAAATGGCTTCAGGATTTCTCTTTTTTAGATATCTTACTACATCTGTAAAAGTAATCGGTGGTGTAGAATAAAGAATTAAATCAAAAAAAATTCCATTCAAATATTTTTTTATAGCCTTTTTATACTGAGATTCCAACAAAATAATTCCTATCCCTTTTTCCACCCTATTCGTCTTTTGAATGTTAAAAGTTTGTACTCCCAATATATGAACACCATCTACTTCTGACAGAGAGGTAGCCAATCCAAATTGTCTTTCATACGGAGTCACAACATAAACATTATGGCCTTCATTACGAAATTTCCGCATCAAATCAGCATAGATGCCTCTCGATTTTATTCCCCTTATTCTACTGACTGTTAAGAATATAACATTCATATTTCTCTATTTCAGCATCAAATAACTAATCTCCATATCCATTCTCGATTCCGATCAATATTTTCTCCAAACCATTTTATTGACCACCCCCGTATAGCTCTGAATAAGTTTTACTACTTTCGTAGATACATTCTCATCCGTATAATCAGGAACCGCTAACCCATGATCACCATTGTTATTCATATCCACAGCAGTTTCCACAGCCTGAAGCAGCGACTGCCCGTCAATACCCGCCAAGACAAACACACCTTTGTCCAATGCCTCCGGGCGCTCTGTGGAAGTACGGATACAAACTGCCGGAAAAGAATGGCCTACAGAAGTAAAGAAAGAGCTTTCCTCAGGCAAAGTACCCGAATCTGATACAACCGCATAAGCATTCATCTGAAGACAGTTATAATCATGAAAACCCAGAGGTTCGTGTTGAATCACACGGCTATCTAATACGAAGCCACTCATTTCCAAACGTTTCCGACTACGTGGATGGCAGGAATAAAGAATAGGCATATCATATTTCTCTGCCAATTTATTTATAGCTGTAAACAAAGAAAGGAAATTCTTTTCTGTATCAATATTTTCTTCACGGTGAGCAGAGAGCAAAATATATTTACCTTTCTCAAGCCCCAAACGACTGTGAATATCCGAAGCCTCAATATCCTTCAAATTCTCATGAAGTACTTCAGCCATAGGAGAACCGGTCACATAAGTGCGTTCCTTAGCGATTCCGGACGCATTCAAATACCGTCGGGCGTGTTCCGAATAACACATATTCACGTCAGAAATGATATCCACGATACGCCGATTCGTCTCCTCTGGCAGACATTCGTCAAAACAACGATTACCGGCCTCCATATGGAAGATAGGAATATGAAGACGCTTGGCACCGATTACCGAAAGACAACTATTCGTATCTCCTAATACCAAAAGTGCATCCGGGCAAGTCTGAACCATCAACTTATAACTGCAATTGATTATATTGCCCACAGTCGCACCAAGGTCATCTCCTACAGCATCCATATAGACCTCCGGAGCTTGCAACTTCAAGTCGTGGAAAAAGACACCGTTCAGGTTATAATCGTAATTCTGCCCCGTATGGGCGAGGATACAATCGAAATACACACGGCATTTGTTGATCACCGCAGCAAGACGAATAATCTCAGGACGGGTACCTACAATAATCAGCAGTTTCAGTTTACCGTTCTCCTGAAACTTAATATCGGAATAATCTAATCGTATATTCATATCGGTCATTCTATTAAACTTCTTCAAAGAAAGTATCGGGACGGGCAGGATCGAAACATTCATTGCACCACATGAATGTCACAAGGTCTTCCGTATCCGAAAGGTTAATTATGTTATGGGTATAGCCGGGAATCATTTCCACAACTTCAATCTTGTCACCGTTCACCTCATAGTTCAGCACCTCATCCGTACCAATTTTACGAAGTTGGATCAGGCCGTGTCCGCTGACAACAACGAATTTTTCATTCTTCGTATGGTGCCAATGCTGACCTTTGGTAATTCCCGGTTTAGAGATATTCACAGAGAACTGCCCACGATCCGGAGTACGAATAATTTCCGTAAAACTCCCCCGAGAATCAACATTCATTTTAAGAGGATAGCTAAACTTATCCTTTGGGAAATATGACAAATAAGTGGAATAAAGCTTCTTAGTGAACGGATCACCCAGATCGGGGACTTGCAAATTACCGGACATTTCCCTAAAAGAATAAAGCAAGTCGACAATTTTCCCTAAAGTAACTGTGTGTACAATAGGGACAATGCAATAGTCTCTCTCACGATGCTCATTCCCACTCAAAGCGGCAATCAATTCATCCACCACATCATCCACATAAACCAAATGCAACATGACAGAAGGATCATTGACCTGAATCGGAAGATCATGGGCTATGTTGTTACAAAAAGTGGCAACGGCACTGTTATAATTTGGACGGCACCATTTACCAAACACATTCGGAAAACGGTAAACAAGAACACGTGCACCTGTCTCCCGTGCATAATCAAACAAAAGATTCTCACCCGCACGTTTGGATTCGCCATAAGGATTGTCCAAAGCGGCCTGAGTGGAAGAGGAGATCATTACAGGACAGGAATTATTATACTTTTTCAAGGTATCAAGTAGAGCGGAAGCAAAACCGAAATTGCCTTGCATGAATTCAGCTTGATCCTTGGGACGGTTAACACCTGCCAGATTAAAGACAAAATCCGCTCTTTTACAATAGACATCCAGTTCGCAAGGGTCGCTGTCTACATCGTACTCAAAAACCTGCATATCCGAAAATACGCCATAGTTCTTCGCCTTGCCCGATTGGATATTGTGTAATTGAGACACCAGATTACGACCGACAAAACCTTTGGCGCCGGTTACTAAAATATTCATAAAGTAATTAGTTTGAATGATATTCCGCCGTTCGTAAGTAAAACGCTCAGAAAAAATGAATCAAGAGATTAAAAAGAAAAGCGTCTGGACGGTCAGGAAAGGATTTGTTTATTCACTTTTTATTTCAGAAGATTTGGCTTTCTCTGTCAGACCCAGATCCTCACGGATAAAACGAAGTTTAAGTAACAACTGCTTCATTCCCTCCACATCAAGACGAGCAGTATTATGGGAATGATAATCTTCAATCCGAGCGACATCCTCATTGCCCTCTGTGAAGAACTTATCATAGTTTAAATCACGCGTGTCACAAGGAATACGGTAATACTCACCCATGTCAATGGCCTTTGCCATCTCTTCACGGGTTACTAAAGTCTCATACAGTTTCTCACCGTGGCGGGTACCGATAGTTCTGACTTCCGTATCAGCATTATACAATCCTTTCAAAGCTTGTGCCAAAACATCCAATGTCGCGGCGGGAGCTTTCTGAACGAATAAGTCACCATTATGACCGTGTTCAAAAGCGTACATGACCAAATCAACGGCATCGTCAAGTGTCATCATAAAACGGGTCATATTAGGATCGGTTATGGTAATGGGATTACCAGACTTTATCTGATCTACCCACAAGGGAATAACTGAGCCACGACTAGCCATTACGTTACCATAACGGGTACAACAGATAGTTGTCGATGCACCCTCTCCCAAAGCACGTCCCTTAGCAATAGCTACTTTTTCCATCATAGCTTTGGAGATTCCCATAGCATTAATCGGATAAGCAGCCTTGTCGGTAGAAAGGACAACCACATTCTTTACACCATGTGCTATAGCAGACTCCAATACATTGTCTGTACCAATCACGTTGGTCTGTACTGCCTGCAACGGAAAAAATTCACAAGAAGGAACTTGCTTCAAGGCAGCAGCAGCAAAAACATAGTCAACACCTCTCATGGCACCGTCCACAGACTGCCGATCGCGGACGTTACCAATATAGAACTTAACCTTGGGGTTTTGTAACTGATGACGCATGTCATCCTGCTTCTTCTCGTCACGACTAAAAATACGAATCTCTTTAATATCGGAACCTAAGAAACGTCTGAGTACGGCATTACCAAAAGAACCTGTACCACCTGTAATTAACAGGACTTTGTCTTTGAATATGGACATAATATTTATAATTTTATTTCTTATCCAGCAATTGATTGTATAAATCTACATATTCTTGATAACGATCATTCTTATTAAAAAGAGTAACAGCTCTACTTCTACATGCTTTGGTATAAAAGCATTTACCATTCTTCTTTATAGTATATATAGCTTTTTGCAAACCACTCAAATCTCCTTGAGCTACAATCAGACCTGTATCTTCAGAAACAGCTTCCACACTCCCACCCGTTCGATAAGTTATTACAGGAGTTCCACAAGCCAATGCCTCTATATTAGTAGTTGGAAAAGAGTCCGAATAAGTCGGATTTATGAAAACATCAGCCACAGAATATAATTCACTTAATTGCTGTACACTTTCCGTTCTTTCTATGCCAATAATGCCTACCGGAATATCTTTTAACTGCTCTTTATTAAGCCCAACAACAATGATTACACAATCATTGGTTAACAAAGCATGTAACTTTTTA
>NZ_HF991059.1:0-977 GCF_000432295.1 Bacteroides sp. CAG:189 | reverse complement strand
CCGCCGATAGTCAGAGGAAATAATAACAATAAAAAAATAACGATTATGAAGACAAATGTATTTTTCAAAGCAGTGGTAATGGTAGCAGTGGTAATGGCAAGTGTAATGAGTGCAAATGCAGGTAATCCCACCAATTATGTGAAGAATGATGAGATGAACGGTGAGCAGTTGGTAGCTAAAACGATCTATCGTAATGAAGACGGTCATCTGTTCCGCCACCTCCGCTACACGTATACTTATGATTCCGAGAACCGGGTGGTCTGTAAGGAAGCTGCCAAGTGGGACAGTGTAAAAGCATGCTGGACTCCTTATTTCAAACTGAATGTATCCTATCATTCCGATGCCGTAGAAATGAATTATGCTCTCTGGAATACAAAGAGCAATTCTTTCGATAAGAATATGGAAAAGAGCACTTATGATTTGAACAACGATGGTATGGTCCGTCTTCTGGCAAGTGCGAAATAAGAGAATACGAAACGGGTACATATGTAATACGGCTGCGAGGGGCAAACCTTTCGCAGCCGTATTTTTTGTTAGAGTTTTTATAGAGAGAGAATTTATTTGTCGGCCATCAGGGCGTTGTCTCCATAAAGGATGGCGTGTTCTTTTGCTAAATTCCAGTTATTTTCTTTCTTGTTCCATTCGTAGCTCAGATAATTAAAGCCTTGTCCGGCATTCGTAGTCTGATACACGGCTTTGGCTCTGGAATCGGAGTATGCCCCTGTTTTGTTATCCCATGCGGTGTATTCGATGCTTGTTTCCTGCGCATTGTACGTAATATTCAGGCAATATTGCTTTTCGAAAACTTTTGTGATCTCATTCCATTTCAGAACCTCTTTCTGTGATACATTTCCTTTATCGTCATAGGTATAGTTGTACTTCAGATGTTGTTGGAGATACTTTCCGTTTTTCACTGTATATACGGTCTGACTTTCTACTTTTTCTCCGTCTGTAGTGGTGTTATAAGCAAACTGGGT
>NZ_HF991058.1:0-19084 GCF_000432295.1 Bacteroides sp. CAG:189 | reverse complement strand
ACAAGAGAGACCTTGCAGAGTACTTTCCATCAACTATTCTTCAGTATGTGGTTAAACAACCGTTGAGCAAGTTGGGTGTTGCTGAGAAGTATGACATCAAAGTAAACTTGTGTGGCGGTGGTTTCACTGGTCAGTCTCAGGCATTGCGTTTGGCTATTGCCCGTGCATTGGTTAAGATGAATGCTGAAGATAAAGCTGCTCTCCGTGCTGAAGGATTCATGACACGTGATCCGCGTTCTGTTGAACGTAAGAAACCGGGTCAGCCGAAAGCTCGTAGAAGATTCCAGTTCAGTAAGCGTTAATGTGCTGCCTGACGGAACATGTTTAGTATCTAAACTACCGGGACTCTTTATTTATTCTTAAGGCTACCCGGCGGTTGGTTTAGAAAAACAAAAAAGAAAGTAAACGATTAAAAGAAAAACAAGATGTCAAGAACAAATTTTGATACATTATTGGAAGCCGGTTGCCACTTCGGACACCTTAAAAGAAAGTGGAACCCTGCAATGGCTCCTTACATTTTCATGGAACGCAATGGTATTCACATCATTGACCTCCACAAAACAGTTGCAAAAGTTGACGAAGCTGCGGAAGCTTTGAAACAAATTGCAAAATCAGGCAAGAAAGTCCTTTTTGTTGCTACTAAAAAACAAGCTAAACAAGTTGTAGCTGATAAAGCTGCATCTGTAAATATGCCTTATGTAATCGAACGCTGGCCGGGTGGTATGTTGACTAACTTCCCTACTATCCGTAAGGCTGTGAAGAAGATGGCTACTATCGACAAGTTGACTAACGATGGTACTTACTCAAATCTGTCTAAGAGAGAAATTCTTCAGATTTCTCGTCAGCGTGCCAAGCTGGACAAGACTTTGGGTTCTATCGCCGACCTGACTCGTCTGCCGTCTGCATTGTTCGTGATCGACGTAATGAAAGAAAATATCGCTGTTCGCGAAGCTAACCGTTTGGGTATTCCTGTATTTGGTATCGTTGATACTAATTCTGATCCTTCAAACGTAGATTTCGTAATTCCGGCTAATGATGACGCTACTAAGTCAATCGAGGTGATTCTTGATGCTTGTTGCGCTGCTATGCAGGAAGGCCTGGAAGAAAGAAAAGCTGAAAAAATCGATATGGAAGCTGCCGGTGAAGCTCCTGCTACTAAAGGCAAGAAGAGATCGACTAAGGCAAGACTCGACAAGTCTGACGAAGAAGCAATCAATGCAGCTAAAGCTGCTGCTTTCATTAAGGAAGACGAAGAAGCTTAATATACTGTAAGTAGTCAAGTAGTAAGTAGTTAAGTAGTAAGTAGCAATACTTCTACTTTTTGTAGCCAACATTTCTACTTGACTACTTAACTACTTAATACTTGACTACTTTTTTTATAAACGAACTTAAAATAGAAAAATATTATGGCTGTAACAATGGCTGATATAACCAAGCTGCGCAAAATGACCGGAGCTGGTATGATGGACTGTAAGAATGCGTTGACTGAAGCTGATGGCGATTTCGACGGTGCAATGAAGATTATTCGTGAAAAGGGACAGGCAGTTGCTGCAAAACGTTCGGATCGTGAAGCTTCTGAAGGTTGTGTACTTGTAAAGGTTGCCGATGGCTTTGGTGCTATAATCGCTTTGAAATGCGAGACTGACTTCGTTGCTCAGAACGCTGACTTTATTAAGCTGACTCAAGATATTCTGGATGCTGCAGTAGCAAATAAGTGTAAGACTCTGGAAGAAGTTAAGGCTCTTCCGATGGGTGACGCTACTATTGCTCAGGCTGTAACAGATAGAAGCGGTATCACAGGCGAAAAAATGGAATTGGATGGCTATATGACTTTGGAAGGTCCTGCTATCGCTACTTATAACCATCAGAACAAGAATTTCCTTTGTACAATGGTTGTTTTGAATAAGGTGGTAGATGCAAAAGTAGGTCATGAGATTGCTATGCAGGTTGCTGCTATGAATCCGATCGCTGTTGATGAAGCCGGTGTACCTGCTGATGTATTGGAAAAAGAAAAAGAAATTGCTGCTGACAAGGCTCGTCAGGAAGGTAAACCTGAGAACATGATTGAAAAGATCGCTATGGGTCGTATCAGTAAGTTCTACAAGGAAGTATGTTTGCTGAAACAGGAATATATCCAGGACGGTAAGATGACTGTTGCAGAATATCTGAAGTCAGTAGACAAAGATTTGACTGTAACTGCATTCAAACGTTTCACTTTAAGAGCTGAATAATTCGGTAATTAAAATATAATAAAGACGGCCGCTCGAATTTGTTTTCGTAGCGGCCGTTTTTTATGCTTTTAGCAACCTGTTCTCATCGTGTGGCGATTTCCCCGCTTGGGAAGCACTATCCGATGGGTTTGGTTTGGGTGTAGCCTTCTTTTTTAAGGAGCTCCAGTATTTTTTGTTTAAAGTCGCCTTGTACAATGATTTCTCCGTCTTTGGCTGCACCGCCTACACCGCATTTGGTTTTGAGAAACTTGCCAAGATCTTTCAGGTCATTGTCGGTACCAACGAAGCCGGTAATGAGTGTTACTACCTTTCCACCCCGGTTTTTACGATCGAGCTGTACCCGTAAGTTTTGTTGGGCGGGGGCGGGGGTGACCTGCTCTTCATCATCGTCCGTCTCGTAATTGAAATTCGGGTTAGTGGAATAGACAACGTTCAACCGTTCCTTCCAATCGTTATTATTCTTCATGTTTCTTGTTTTTTAGTTCTTATTTTTGATTTCAATGAAAGAGGCCGGATTGTTTTCGGTGAAGAAAATATAAACGGATTCTTTATTAAATGGTCAAAAATAATATTTTGCAGTGAATCTTGCAATTATTTGCACTTTTTGTCGTCTAATACTTAATGATAAGATATGGAACGCCTTTATTAAGAGGTTGCCTGTATTTTTCCTTTAAGGCAATGATGATAATTTAAGATAGAATAGGATGAAGCGATATGTGTGGTTTGTAGTTTTGTGCTTTTGGACTTTGTCTTCCATTGCGCAAACTTTTAAAGGGCGGGTAACTGATGAGAAAGGAGAAGCGGTACCTTATGCCGCCCTTTATCTGAAAGAGCTGAAATGGGGATTTACTACCGATGATAATGGCTGTTTTCAGACAGAGTTGAAACCGGGGCATTATACTTGTGAGGTTTCTTCATTGGGATATACAGGGCAAAGTTTGTCCATACAATTATCGGCCCGGGGGGTGGAAAAGAATATCGTATTGGCTGAACGCATTTATTCGCTGAATGAAGTAAATGTGGTGAAAGGGGCGGAAGATCCTGCGTATGCAGTGATGCGGAGAGCCATAGCCAATGCACCTTATTACCGGACTCAAGTGAAAGGGTTTACTGCCGGAACCTATCTGAAAGGTACGGGAAAGGTGAAGAACATCCCTGCCGTATTGAAACTCTCCAAGGAAGTAAGGAAAGAATCTAAAAAATTATTAGGTAAATTGTTTCTGCTGGAGGAGCAGCGTGAGGTGATTTTTAAAGCCCCGGATGTATGGGAAAACAGGGTAAAGGCTTATAGTAATACTTTTCCCGATGAAATTCAAATACGATTAGGGCTGACCACGATTAATCTTTATGAGCCTACTGTTTTTGATAAAATTTCTCCGTTGAGTAAAGGGGCTTTTTCTTATTATCGTTTTAAATTGGAAGGTTGTTATGCCGAAGGAGAACACCTGATTAATAAAGTCAAGGTGATTCCTCGAAAAGATAATCCGAAATTGATAGCTGGCGATTTATACATCGTCGAAGGCCTTTGGTGTGTGTCTGCTGCCGATCTCTCTGTCCGCCAGAGCGGAATGAGAGCCACAATAAAAGTGACCTGCAAAGAAGTGCAACCTTCCGTTTTTCTTGCCACTTCCACCAGTATGGAGTGTTCGATCGATATGATGGGGCTCAAGGCGGAAGCTTCTTATCTGGCAGCGGTTCATTATGCTCGTGTGGAGGTAAATGATAAACTGGAGATAAAGAAGAAGAAAGAAGAAATGATAGCTAAAGTTGTCGCTGGTGCTACAGTACCGGTTTCCAGGCAGGTGAGAAGACAGCAGAAGTTGCAAAAACAGATAGAGAGCTTGGCGGGTAAAGAGGACTTGACGATGCGTGAAGCTTATAAGTTATCGAAGTTAATGGAAAAGTCGATTGAGAACGCAGATACATTAAAACCGGAACATAAATATGAGCGGAGGGCAGAGAGGAACCGTTGGAATGTGAAGACTGATTCGCTTGCGGATAAGAAAGATTCTCTTTACTGGGTGGCTGTACGTAGTGTGCCTTTGAAGCCGGAAGAGGTACAGAGCTATATCCATAAAGAAAAACTGACCGTTTCTAAAGATTCTCTTCAGAAAGACAGTGCAAAAACGAGGTCGGCCGGTGGGAAAATCATGCAGGCATTTTGGGTGGGGGATACATACCGGACAAAGAATAAGAAAGCCTGGATCAGTTGTTACGGGTTGCCTTCGTATATCCCGGAATATAATTTTGTTGATGGATTCTGGTTGGGAGCAAAGTTGGAAGCAGGGATTAAATTGTCTCGGACGGTGACTTTGCGCTTGGTTCCTTCCTTATATTATACAACAGCCCGTAAGGCACCGGTGGGACAGGGAAAGCTGATACTGGATTATGCTCCGCGCCGTAGGGGACAACTCACGTTTTCGGGAGGTGTCCTGTCTGCTGACTATAATGAAGAAAGCGGGGAAAGCCGGTTGATAAATGCGATCGCTTCTTCTCTCTTTGGACGTAATGAGGTGAAATTGTATGATAAACATTTTCTGTCTGCCGGGCATGAGATAGAACTTGCTAACGGATTGCTTTTTTCCGCTTCGTTTGCATGGGAGCAACGTAAAATGCTGGAGAATTATATATCGAAGAGTTGGTTCAAACGGAAAGCGGAACCTAACATTCCTGCCAATCGCTTTTTTGTGCCAATGCCGGAAAATGAGTTGCTGAAAGTTTCTTTTATGTTGGAATACACGCCGGCACATTACTATAGGATGGTACATGGAAAGAAAATCTATGAAGAGTCCCGTTTTCCTACTTTCACATTCCGTTACGATCGTGCTTTTTCAATGGGAGGGGTAAAGCTGTCTCCTTCTTATCATTTAACTGAATTTTCTGCGAAGCAGCGTATCGGGTTCGGTATGTTCAATCGTTTCAACTGGTATGTGAATGCGGGAGCTTTTTGGAAGGCTACCGGAATGCAATTTCCCGATTTTAAGCATTTTGCAACAACAGCTCTTCCGTTTACGGAAAGAACATTCGATACGGGGTTTGCCTTATTGAATAATTATGCTTATTCTACCGATACCCGTTGGGCACAGACGAATATATCCTGGTATACTCCTTACTTATTGTTGAAACAATTGCCTTTTCTGAAGAAGAAAAACTTTGATGAGGCTTTACATCTTCGCTCTGTGGCGGTATATGACAGGAAAGTTTATACGGAAGTGGGCTATTCGGCCGGGCTTTACGAGATGGCACGTATCGGGGTATTCGCCGGCTTTGATGATTTGAAGTTCCGTTCCGTCGGAGTTTCCGTAAGTATTCCATTGTCAATGTTGAGAGAATACTGACCTTCTATGTAGAAATTATGTTAAGCTTCTGTGACATCCATGTTGTATTTCAGAAAAAATAATGTAAATTTGCCAATCTCTAATCTAAAAGCATGAAAGAAGTGACAATGGATCGTCAGATACAGCATAAAGATAATATGAGGGTGCCGGAACCTACTTTACGTAGATTGCCGTGGTACTTGTCTAATGTCAAGCTGCTGAAACAGAGAGGAGAACGTTATGTGTCTTCCACGCAGATATCCAAGGAAATCAATGTAGACGCTTCGCAAATCGCAAAAGACTTATCTTATGTAAACATCTCCGGGCGTACGCGTGTGGGGTATGAAGTAGATACTTTAATAGCCGTATTGGAACACTTTCTTGGCTTTACAGATATACATAAGGCTTTTCTTTTCGGGGTCGGTAGTCTGGGCGGTGCTCTGTTGCAGGATTCCGGTCTTAAGCATTTCGGTCTCGAGATTGTAGCGGCTTTTGATGTGAATCCCGCTTTGGTAGGAACCAGCCTGAATGGCATTCCTGTTTTTCATTCTGATGAATTTGTAAAGAAAATGCAGGAGTACGATGTGCATATAGGGGTGCTGACTGTTCCCATTGAAATTGCACAGTGCATTACTGATACAATGGTTGCCGGTGGCATTAAGGCTATTTGGAATTTTACTCCTTTCCGTATCCGGGTACCGGAGAATATTGTAGTGCAAAATACTTCGCTTTACGCTCATCTGGCGGTCATGTTTAACCGATTGAATTTTAACGAATTTAAATAATGAAGATTATAGCTGTAGGAATGAACTATGCCCAGCACAATAAAGAGTTGGGGCATACGTTAATAAACAAAGAGCCGGTTATCTTCATGAAGCCCGATTCGGCAATATTGAAAGACGGTAAACCTTTCTTTATTCCCGACTTTTCAGATGAGGTGCATTATGAAACTGAATTGGTAGTACGCATTAACCGCTTAGGGAAGAACATTGCTCCCCGTTTTGCGCATCGTTATTATGATGCGGTGACAGTCGGAATTGATTTTACTGCCCGTGATTTACAGCGCCGTTTCCGAGAAACTGGCGGACCATGGGAACTCTGTAAAGGATTCGATAGTTCGGCGGCAATCGGTACTTTTGTTCCGGTAGAACGTTTTGCTGATATTCAGCAATTGCATTTTAATCTGACGATTGATGGGCAGGAAGTCCAGAAAGGCTGTACGGCGGAGATGTTGTTTCATGTGGATGATATTATTGCGTATGTCAGCCGCTTTGTAACGCTGAAAATTGGTGACCTGTTGTTTACAGGCACTCCTGAAGGCGTAGGCCCCGTCAGTGTAGGACAACATTTGGAAGGATACCTTGAAGGAGATAAGCTGCTCGACTTTTATATCAGATAATGTGTCTGTTCGCCGATCGGTGATTGGCTGTGGCGTGATTCCGTATCGCAACCGGCATATTAGCGTATTAATCTATTGCTTATGCACAGGGTACTTTATATTCTTTTATTATTCGTTGTTTTTCCGGTTTCGGCACAGAACCGTTTTATAACGTTGAACTGGCAGGAATTACCTGCTGCCCAGACTCTCCCGGAGGTTGTGGAAAGCATACCTCTGCCCGATGATTTCCGTTTTTATACTTATCATGTGAAGATTGAATTCCCGGAATTTGTGGATCTCGATCCGGAAGCTGCTGCTGAACTGACTCGGAAGAAAGTGAATTTGCCGGATTATCCGCAAGCGGAAACTTCTGTCGGAGTGGCTGCATATGAGGGAATACTGAGTGTCCGATTTGTGCCTGTCGTGCATCGAGGAGGTGTCTATCAACGTATCAACTCTTTTAAATTATCGGTTATTTCTACGCCGGTTCCGGTGGCTGCCCGTGCAAATTATACTGTAGCAAAAACAACGGAAAAGTCTGTGCTTTCTTCCGGGAGGTTCGTGAAGATACGTGTCTCCGATTCGGGAGTATATCGTATTACAAGTGCAGAGCTTAGAGGAATGGGTTTTTCCAATCCTGATAAAGTGCGGCTTTATGGATATGGAGGTTACCTGTTATCGAATCGTTTCTCCGAGCATCCGGCGGATGATCTTCCGGAAGTGCCTTTATACCGTGGTGGAGACGGGGTGCTTTTTTATGCCCGTGGGACTCTGCACTGGCAGAAGAACGGTAATACGTTCGGGCGCATAAAGAATTTCTATTCGGATTATGCCTATTATTTCTTGACGGAAAGTGACGAAGCTCCTGCTGAGTTTCCGGTAGAGGACGGTACAGACGGTAGCGATGCAAATCGAATCGAGACTTTTGATGCTTTTGCCTTGCATGAAAATGATGCTTATTCTTGGTCGGGTTCCGGGCGGGAGCTGTATGACTCTTATGATTATTCGTTGGGAAATTCGCAGAGCTATTCTTTTAAACTTCCCGGTATAACGGATGGGGATGGACGTATCAAGGTGGCATTTACAGCAAAATCAACGGATGTGAATACTACGTTGAATGTTGCTATCAATGGGAAGAATATTGGAACGCAAACCATTGAAGGGATTGGTTCGAAGGATCCTAATGCGTATTATAAAAAAGCAGCCGAAGGAATTTTTGATCATGAATGGACAGGAAGTAAAACGGAATCTACAACGGTGACGCTAACTCACAATCGTTCTGCCGGTATTCCGGGAAGATTGAATTATATTGTGTTAAATTATAAGCGCCGACTACAGATGAATGGAGCATATCTTGTGTTCCGTTCGGAAGATTCTAAAAATAAAGAGAGTACATTTGTTATTTCCGGTGCTAATTCTTCTACAGTTGTGTGGGATGTTACTTCACCTGTCGGGCATAAGCAGATGAAAGGAACCTTGAATGGAGATACTTATACATTTACTATTCCGGCAAGTAGTACTTTGCGCGAATTTGTGGCAGTAAATACATCGGGTTCTTTTAGTGGGGTAGAAAGTATGGGAGAGATACCGAATCAGAATCTACATGCTCTTAATGAAATAGATATGGTGATCATTGTGCCCGATAGAACTGCTTTTGTACAGCAGGCAGAGCGTCTGGCGCAAGCACATCGTGAAAAAAGCGGACTAACGGTCGAGGTAGTAAAATCTTCACAGGTATACAACGAGTTTTCATCCGGCACACCGGATGCTACGGCTTACCGGCGATTGATGAAGATGCTTTATGACAGAGGGACTGCGGCAGATGAACACCGTATAAGGTATTTGTTATTATTCGGTGATTGTAGTTATGATAACCGGATGATAACTTCCAATTGGAGAAGTTACAAGCCTTCTGATTTTTTGTTGTGTTACCAATTTGAGAATTCTGTAGATGAAACGCAATCATTTATGACTGATGATTATTTCGGATTTCTTGATGATAATGATGGTACTTCTTTAGCTACTAATTTATTGGATATTGGTATAGGCCGTTTTCCTGTGCGTACTGTGGATGAAGCTATCATTGCTGTTGATAAGACAATTGATTATATAAATAATAAAAATACAGGTACTTGGAAACGTACAGCATGTTTTGTGGCTGATGATGCTGCCGGAGATGATAATAATGGATTTATGACGCAAGCCTGTGATTTAGCTGATTTGGTGCATGCAACTAATCCGATTATGCGTGCGGAACGTATTTTAGCTGATGCTTATAAACGTGAATCATCGGCTACGGGACATAGCTACCCTCAAGCTACGAAGCGTTTGTTGCAATTGTTCGAACAGGGGATGTTGCTTGTTAATTATACGGGACATAGTGGTACTACTTCTTGGTCAGCGGAAAATCTTTTGACTTCTGCTGATATTGTTAAGCTTTCTTCTCCCCGTCTGCCGATATGGTTTACTGCTTCGTGTGAGTTTACGCGTTTTGATGCTGCTGAAACTACTGCCGGAGAATTAGCTTTCTTAAATAAAAAAGGTGGGGCTATTGCGTTATTTTCTACTTCACGTGTCGTCTTTGATGGTCCGAATGATAGTTTGAACGAGGAATTTATAAAACATTTCTTTTCTTATAAAGAAAATAAGCGTTTACGATTAGGTGATATTACTCGTTTGTCTAAAACTACGAATAGTTATGTTAGCAGTGGTAGTAATAAGTTGAACTTTTGTTTGATAGGTGATCCTGCCTTGATACCTTCCTATCCCGATTATAAGGTCGAAGTCGATGAACTTGACGGCCCTTTGTCCGATGAATGGCCCTATGTGAAAGCCGGTGCCAAAGTAACAGTCAAGGGGCATATCCTTACCCCCGAGGGTGAACCGGCCGATGACTTCACCGGTACTGTTCATCCGTTGGTTTATGACAGCAAAGAAACGGTTTCAACTCTTGATGGTGTTGGTAAAGGGGCGGTTACTTACACCGATCATATGAAAGTTCTTTTTTCGGGAATGGATTCTGTACGTAACGGTCGTTTTGAATTGACCTTCCCGGTACCATTGGATATTAATTATTCCAATGAGCAAGGATTGCTGAATTTTTATGCGTGTGATACGAACAAGCGTGAGGCCGGCGGAGTTTTCAGTAACTTCCTCGTTGGTGGAACGGCGGATGATCTGCCTTCCGGAGGCGAAGGGCCTAAGATGATGGTTTATCTGAATACTCCTGATTTCCCATGGGGGGGGCAGGTGAACGAGACTCCTTATTTCGTTGCAGAGTTGGAAGATGAAGATGGTATCAATACGGTGGGTAATGGTATCGGACATGATCTTTCTCTTTGTATCGATGGAAAAATAACCTATTCTCTGAATGACTATTATACTCCGGTAGCCGGCAGTTATACCAAAGGTACGGTTGCGTATTCTATTCCTGCTTTGTCTGAGGGTAAGCATACTTTGACTTTCCGTGCCTGGGATATTATGAATAACTCCTCCGTACAGACACTTGACTTTGAAGTCGTGAACGGATTGCGTCCTGGATTGCTTTCTATAATGTGCAGTAAGAGTCCGGCTCGTGAGAGTACGACGTTTATTCTTTCTCATGATCGTCCGGGCTCGGAGCTTGACGTACGTATTGCCGTCTGTGACTTTGCCGGTAGTGAGCTTTGGGTACATACCGAACAGGGAATTTCTGCCGGTAGCTATTATTATGTCGATTGGGATCTGTGCAGTAATGGCGGTCAGCGATTGTCACCGGGTATTTATCTGTACCGTGCTTCCATCACTTCCGGTGGTAGTAAGGAGAGTACCAAAACCGAGAAAATAGTCATTCTGGCACAATAAATCAGTGAAAATCCGGTTTATATCTACACATCCATAAGATTGATTATGAAGAAAATATTTATAACATTTTTACTGTTCTTTGCTTTCTCTGTCAGTACATGGGCGCAGAAAGATGAGTTCAATCCAATTAACACAGGTGTCAATTCTCTCGGTATCGCTCCCGATTCTCGCGGTGGTGGTATGGGGGATGTCGGCGCCGCTACCGATCCGGATAATAACTCACAGTTTTGGAACCCTGCCAAGTATCCGTTTACTATCGGTCGTGCAGGGGTATCGATCTCTTATACTCCTTGGTTACGCAAATTGGTAAGTGATATCGACTTGGCCTATCTGGCCGGATATTATCGTATCGGTGATTATCAGGCTATCAGTGGTTCGCTCCGTTATTTTTCTTTGGGTGAAGTACCGGTAGGACAAGGCTCTGACGGTACCGGCGGTTACAATATCAGCCCTTATGAAATGGCAGTAGACGTGGCTTATTCGCGCATGTTGTCCGAGCGCTTTTCTGCGGCTGTTGCCCTTCGTTATATCTATTCCGATTTGGCTTATAAGCAGGACGAAGAAGTGTCTCCGGGTTCTGCGTTTGCGGCTGATATTGCGTTTTATTATACGAATTATATCATGCTTGCCCAGCGCGAGTGCATGCTTTCATTCGGATTGAATCTTTCCAATATCGGTACGAAGATCTCTTATGACAGTGGAGCCCACAGTCAATTCTTACCTACTAATTTCCGTTTAGGCGGTTCATTGCTTGCTCCGATTGATGACTATAATACGATTGCATTCAGTCTGGACTTGAATAAACTGATGGTGCCTACACGCCCTACCAAAGAACAATATCAAGCGGCAACCGGTGCGGAAGACACATCAGGATATAATGATTGGTTGGATGCAGAAGGATACAATGATATTTCTCCGATCAAGGGAATTTTCAAGTCTTTCAGTGATGCCCCCGGTGGTTTTAAAGAAGAACTTCAGGAAATCCAATGGTCGTTGGGTGTGGAGTATACTTATCACAATCAGTTCTCTGTTCGCGGTGGTTATCATTATGAACATGAAAACAAAGGTAACCGTAAGTACTTCTCTTTCGGTGCCGGCTTCAAGATGAGTGTGTTCTCGTTGGATGCTGCTTATCTGATATCTACGGCACAGAGTAACCCGCTCGACCAGACATTGCGCTTCACATTGGGATTTGATCTTGACGGTATCAGAGATTTGTTTGGACGCCGGCGTTAATAAATAAGGCCGGATATAAATATAGGAGGCAGATCGGTTTGGTCTGCCTTATTGTTTCAGATAATTAATGAATAAAAATGAAGATACGTGTAGGTCTCGGTTTTGATGTCCATCAGTTGGTGGAAGGTCGTGAGCTGTGGTTAGGAGGGATCCGTTTGGAACACGAAAAAGGTTTGCTGGGACATTCGGATGCGGATGTACTGATTCATGCTATTTGTGATGCTCTGTTGGGAGCTGCCAATATGCGTGACATTGGTTTCCATTTTCCTGATACTGCCGGTGAGTTTAAGGATGTTGACAGTAAGATATTATTAAAAAGAACGGTTGGTCTGATTGCTACAAAGGGATACCGTGTCGGTAATATCGATGCTACCATTTGTGCTGAGCGTCCTAAGTTGAAGGCTCATATCCCCGCTATTCAGGAGAAACTGGCTGAGGTGATGGGAACAGATACCGACGATGTTTCCATTAAAGCTACTACTACAGAAAAACTCGGCTTTACCGGCCGTGAGGAGGGGATTTCCGCTTATGTTACCGTATTGATCGAGAAAGTATAATATTTCTTTTCATTTATAGGACGGCCACTAACCGCCCCATTCGCTAAAAAGGGATATTGCCAAAATAAATGGGATTAAGAGACTGCCTTGAAGTAAGTATATTCAGTAAATGCTCTAAAAACGGTTAGCATAACTGTTGATTTCCTGAAGTTTTACATGGCTTAAGCGGGTATATTTCATGCCGTGTAATTCATAAATCCGCGCCACCCGTGCCGAAGCAATATGTATCAGTTCATTCACTTTGTATTCGCGTTCGGTAGCTGGCACTTGACACGATTCTTGGCTTGGGCTTTTGCTTGTAAACCGGATGACTACCCGGTTTGCTGACGGATCTGCCAATGTTACGATTTGCCGGACATAGAACAATACGGTGGTTCCGTTCACCCGGGTTTTGTACGGATCGTCTTCTATCCTTACTTTGAGAACTTTCAAAGTGAGATCTGTTACTTTCTCTCCTATATTTCCTAAAAATCGTCCTGCTTCCTGTTTCTGTCTGGCTTTTCGTTGCATCAGATCCAGATGTACCGAATGATAAACTTTGGCAATTTCGACAAAACGTTCCTGCTTGGGGATTTTTGGGGTGTACTTATAAGCGATCCAACTTAGATAGGCGGGATCTACTTTCAAAATTTCGTGCAGATAGTGGCCGCGATATTTCCCGAACGGGATGAGATCGTCTCCGTTGCTCTGCATCCTTTTGAGGTTATAATCCACAATAAGCAGGCAACGCTTTGAGAAATAAAACATGGTACTGGCCATTCGTAATGCCTCATAAATATCCGGAGACAGATCGTGTATGAATAATATGGATTGTTTTTCCGGTTCCGGCGAATAAACCCATAAGGAGTAATTACTATGTCCGGACCGTGGTAGCACGATAAGATAAGCACCTGCTTCTTTGAAGGATATTCTACCCCGGTTGTACTCATTTAGTTTGGCGTACAAGAGGGTTTCTTCGGTTTCGGATATTCCCGGTAGTCTTGGATTGGCCATATATGAGATTTATTATTTTCAAATATAAGGTTTTCTTTCGAATAATCCAACTTTGTAATCGTGAAAAAATAAGTTGTGACAGTGTCAATCAAAATCCATATACCTCCATCAATTAGTAACTCCTGTCTGCTTGAAGACGTAGCATCTTTTTCAAAAACACATAGCACCTTTCAAAAAAAGATGTAACAGGTTTCAACAGGAAGATGTGCAGGTTTCAAAAAAAGATGTAGCATCTTTTTTCCGGTGAATGTTTTTTTATTCTTCAGAATATTTCTTCTGTATATTTTTTACCCCTTTCACCAACTTCACCTTTTGGGCTTCATTGCTTTGTTCATCGGTAATACGAGGTGAAGACACGCCCCGCTTTCCGGCCTCTTTGCAAATGTCTCCCAAGCACCGGGCATGCGGGTCGTAAGCATTAGGCATACGGGTGGTGAGCACCGGGTATACGGGGAGTGAGCACTATTGTCGGGAAACCGGGGTGTGCCTTCACCCTGTATCACCGATGAATAGGGAGCTTGATTAAAAAAGGTGAAGCCGGTGAAGGGGGTAAATTCTATATGAATAATGCACCTCGATGAACAAAAAAACTACACTCTTAAAGTTTTGTGTCCAACTTTTGGGATACAGTTCAAAATCGTCCCTTAAGGGAAGTTTTTAAAATGAAATGACCCGATCAACCGGAACATATGTGCCAAATTATTTTTTAAGCATTACTTAATCGCAGTTGCCATATAAAAAAAGAGAGACAAGCAGTGTCTCTCTTTTTCCTCTTTTATGTATATTAATTAATCATTCTTGGTGTTATTTCTCTATGGAAATATTTCAATCACCAAAGATTCTCTTGGAGACATCGTCAGTTCACCGTCCAGATTAATGATTCTTCCGGTTAGAATATCCTTTCCTTGGGCATGATCTTTTAGTATCTCTTTATAGTATTTTAGTGGTAGGGTCGTTGCTTCATCCGTACCATTTAACATTACAAATACAGTTTTGCCGTTGTATTGGCGGGCATATGCATATACTCCATGTTGCACCATGAATTGCGTCATATTACCTTTGGCAATTACTTCGTTTCCTTTGCGCCAATTCAACAATGTTTTATAGAAGTTGTAACATTCATTTTGTAATTTAGTGCGTCCTGCGGCTGTCAGTGCATTCGCTTTGTCGTCACTCCAACCACCGGGGAAGTCCTTACGTACATAACCGTCACTCTTACTCTTCACGCCATTCATCATGATTTCTGTGCCGTAATATAATTGTGGAATGCGGCGGGTAGTCAGTAATAGGGTAGAGGCCTGTTTCAACATAGGGAGATTGTCGCCTTCACCTAAAAAGCGGTCTGTATCATGGTTTTCGATAAATGCCAACACCGAAGTTGGATCGGGATATAAGAAATCATAAACAAAGTTGTTGTATACACGGTCCAATCCTTTGAACCAGGTTTCCGTTTGTTCATTCTTGGCGGTATTAATCTTATCGAAGAAGCTGAAATCCATTACGGTTTTCAGGTTACTGTTTAAAGGGGCAGATAGCTTTGAGTCTTTCTGCCACCAGGCTGTATAAGCCGGTTCTGTTACCCAGGTTTCTCCAACAGTATTGTAATTGGGATATTCCTCATTCAATTCTTTCATCCAGTTACTCATGGCATCGTAGTCTGCATACGGATAAGTGTCCATGCGGATACCATCGATATCGGCATATTCAATCCACCAGAAACTGTTTTGTACTAAATATTTGTAGACATGCGGATTCTTTTGATTTAAATCGGGCATTACCGTTACGAACCAGCCGTCGTTCATCTGGTCAAAATCATATTTGGAAGCATAAGGATCCACGTGAGGGGTCAGTTTGAAGGAGGTCTGCACAAAATTCTTCTCGTGGTCGGGGTTGTTGAAGAAATCTTTTGAGGGCATGTCTTTGATCCAAGGGTGTTCTACTCCGCAGTGGTTAAAAATCATATCCATTACGATCTTGATGCCCCGGTCGTGAGATTTGGCTATCAATTGGCGATATTCTTCGTTCGTACCGAATCGGGGATCTACTTTGTAATAATCCGTAGTGGCATAGCCGTGATAAGAACCACCTTCCATGTTGTTTTCCAAAACCGGAGTGAACCAGAGAGCCGTAACACCCAAATCCTCGAAATAATCCAAATTTTGCTCAATACCTGCCAAGTCACCTCCATGACGGGCATTCGGATCATTGCGGTCTACCTTATACGGAGACATACCGTCGATGTTGTCATTTTCCGGATTGCCATTTGCAAAACGATCCGGCATGAGCAGATAAAGGGCGTCGGAAGCATCGAAACCTTTGTGTTCACAACCTTTCTTATTACGGGCTTTCAGTTCATATTCTTTCACCAGTTTCTTCTTGCCGATGGTAAAGGTAAGCGGAAATTTGCCGGGTTTCACATCTTTATCCAGATGAAGATAAACGAGCAGATAATTATTGCTTTCCAACTTCACTGTACTACTGAGTGAGATTCCGGGATAGTTTACGGAAACGGAAGCGTTACCGATACCTTCGCCGTAAATCATTAATTGGAGTTCCGGATTCTTCATGCCGGCATACCAAAAAGGCGGGTCGATTTTGTTCACATTCATAGCTGCATAAGTACTAAGAGACAGTAGGAAAGAACCTAAGATAAAAAAGAATTTCTTCATGATATTAGCGTGTTATAGATTTTAACGGTGCTAATATAGGACAATTTATCGAGATGTCCTTTTCTTTCTTTTCGTGTATTCCTTATATATTTATGCAAACGTTTTCATTCCTTGGATAAAGTACCGTTTTTAAAGAAATCTTCTTCTTTCGCTTTCTGTTTCAGTTTCTTTAAAGTTTCCATAGCCGACCGGTAATAATATAAGGGGGGAGAAACGATGCGTGTCAAAGTTCGGTCGGTCTGAAAATATCTGATTGCTTTGGTTTTCAAAGCGTTAGAACGGGGTAGGAGTGAGCTGGGTGGAAAAACGAAGCGTTTACATCGCTTTACATCGAGCTTACATTTGAACCTTGTTTGAACGCCGTTCAAATGAATCTCTTTACATTAGGAGTGGAGTAGGGGAGAATTCAGGCAGTATGGTATTATTTCACTCCGATGCTTTGCCCAGGCCATACTTCCATATACAAAGATAACCAAATGGTGTAATTTATGCAAGTGGAGTAGGGGAGCGCTTCGCTTCTCTCCTATTTTTATTTATTAAAATTATTCCATATAGCTGATATTTGGTATATTTGCAGTGAAATAAATACTATATATCATGAGTAAAGTTATCCATGTACATTTGATTTTTGAGAAAAAGAACATCTACTTTGGTAGTATATCGGCCATTTTTGAAACTCTGACGGAGAAACAGGTCGGAATCACTAAGAGTAGTCTTTTACATGCTGGACTGGTTGATGACATTGCCAAATACACGAAACGTGCAATGATTATTCAGTCTCGCTTGATAACATGTACCAGAAAGGGATAAAATGCCTTAGAACGCAATTAAAAGCCGCAAAAGCGGCTTTTTTTGCCCTTATAAGTGTCAAACTATGATGGAAGGCTGTATTTATCCGTTTGAACGCTTTGAACGTCTTAAAAAGTGGAAAGGTTATTCACTTGCTTATTCATTTGGTTATTCATTTAAGCTATTACAAAAACGAAATGTTTTGATTGCTTATTCATTTGGTTATTCATTTTTGTGCCTATTTTGTTCTAATAAAACGGGGAAATATCTTTTTTTTATTTGGTATTCATCGGTTTTTATAATATTGTAGGGGGTAAATTGTATATAGATAATATTTATTTACTCCCCTGTATTTTTATATATTCTGCTGTAAAATAGTGATTTAACTGTTTTTACCTCCCTTTCCCCATAAAACACGTTTTAGATGGCATTGGCAACCGTAGAATCGCTTGCATCCGAAACACGCCCCGACTTGTCCTGTTTAAGTTGTGTAATTGTCTGTTTGAGCATCCCTATTTCCTCTGCCATTTCTCGAATGGTGGAGTCTTTTTCCCTTAAAACATCCAGAAGCTCCCTAAAATTATTGTTAGCTGTTTCTGGAGGAGCTGTTTCCGTTACTACTGGTGTAATTTTTTCGGCTTCTATATCTTTTAAAAGAAAGTCGTCGATTGATATTCTAAAAAACTTAGATATTTCACATAACAAACTCAATTTAGGTTCTGTATTACCCAGTTCATAGTTTGACATTGTACCTTTTTTGATGCCCAGAAACTCAAATTCATCTAATTTAAGTCCCCTACTCTCCCTTAGATATCTAAGATTCTTAGAAAAAACGCTCATAAATCTAAATTATTTGGATTAACACTTTGTTGTCTAAGAAACTTAGACTATATTTGCCACGTGATTAAAGTTTAAACACGCCCCAAAGCTACAAAAAAGGCTTGAGGTAACAATGAGAATTTAAAAAGAAGCAAAATGGAAGTAAAATTTAAAAAGGGACAAAGTGTGAGAATCACCAAGAGAAATGGTGAGATCATTGATGGTATAGTTCGTGACTGGGATTATAACATTTGTACGTTCGTGCGGGAATATAATATCGATTATATGAAAAATGGTCAGGTTTGGACTGTAATATGTGTTCCGGAGGATGCGATAAAGGAGCTTTAATAATTTTCTCGGGCAGTTAGTTCAGCTGGTAGAACAAACTAAACTCCTATAATGGAGAGGTTATGGTCCGCGGTTCGAATCCGCGACTGCCCACTACGATAATTTAAATATTAGATAGTATGAAAGAACGAATAGTTGTAGAATACGGTGAGGTGAATAAAATTGCCGAACTGATGGGCTGTACAAACGTGATGGTGAGTCATGCGCTTGCCTTCCGTAAGAACAGCAAACTGGCCCGTTCCATTCGTAAGCTCGCCATTGAGCGCGGTGGATCCAAAGTAGGTGGTAATCCTCAAAATACAAGTAGCCATGAAAAATGATTTGATGACATTGTTCAGCGACCAGCTGCACTGGTTTGCTCGTCTGAAACGAAAACAGCGCTTTTGCGTGCTTTACTTCTGTATGAGTTTCGGGATCCTGCTCTCTATTTTTTTTATTAATCCGCTGCTGGAACTTCTCGTAGTGTTGAATTTCGGGATCTCCGTGCGGCTGCTGAAGAAGCATGTCCCTTTGAATGATTTAGAGGATTGATAATCAAGCTGGGAGATGGAATACTTTGATAATATATTGTGTGTAACTTACAAAGAGTTGCTGGATATAATGCCCAAAGGCACTTTGAATAGCCAGCTGTCCCGAGAAAAACTGGATGTCGTTTCCCGTGGCGGTGGTGAAAATAATCCGGCTCTGTATGCCTATTCCTCCCTTCCCGAGAAATACAAGAAACGTTGGGTTGAGCGTCATGGCGAACCCGAGAAACAAATGAGACAGGAAATGATCCGTAACATAGTGAAGAAAGACGAGAAGGCCGAGAACTTTTTCGAGGATTACCGTTACGACAAGAACGGTGAGATGGTCGCTCTTCCCGAGGATGTGAAGAAGGAATACACCTGGAACGCTTCGGTGC
>NZ_HF991057.1:27974-45849 GCF_000432295.1 Bacteroides sp. CAG:189 | reverse complement strand
CATCGATGATTCAGAAGAACCATAATACAATGTAACGCTAACATTATCTTCATCGTCATTTGCTTTAACTTTAAAAATAATATTAAATTCTGTCATATCAGTAGTAGCAGCAACAGTGGAAATAGTTGGCTTTGATTTTTTAGAAGGGGTCGGAGATTCTGTATGCCCCCCCGATGAACCACCATCATTATCATAGCCATTATCATCATCATCCGTACTACAAGAAATACAACATCCAAAAACTAAATTTAACAATATCAATGAACAATATTTATATGCCCGTCTTCTACATATCAACTTTTTCATATTTTCTCCTGTTTTTTTAATTTCTCTACTCTATTACAGGCTTTTCGAATTCGCCTTAAAACAACATGTCAGCATCGTGTTATCAACTGTAAATTGAGTCATAAAAAACGTAATTAGCAAACAGCCTTTTCCTTTTTCTTATCCAACACGATCCAAGCGAGGATATCAAGACAAAAAAAGGAACTAACAGGGTAAAAAAAATCACAGTAAAATAATACAAAATCAATATAATAGTCAATTTTCTCTCAAGTGACAATTCTATTTAAGACTTTATGCTCACAACAAAGAGAGAGCACATTGATGCAAATGAAAAAGAGCAAAGGCCTTATTTTTCCATAGTATGAAAAATAAAGCCTTATGTCAACTCTAATCAAAGATAAAACATTACTTCATTTTAATAAATTTCTGCAAAATCCAATTCATATTTTTTTCCATCACCACATAATAGATTCCTCTTGAAAGTGGAGATACATCTATACTTTCTCCCGAAATCAACTGCTCCACTTGAACATATATCCGCCCGGAAGAATCAATAATCGAAATATGTTTCAGACGATCAAAATCGCCCCGAATATATAAACGGTCGGCTACAGGAGAAGATATAAAAATCACTTGTTGATCAAAGGATTGTATTCCGGTCGCAAACCCCTGAAGCGAAACCGTTACTTCATCATATGCATTAGACTGATCTACAGCAGTAGCACGAACAACAACTTCTCCATCTTTTTTCACTCCGTCAATGGCTTGAAGTACCCCGTTCTGGGTTATTGTCGCCAAATCATCACCACTTTCTATGCTCCAAACTAAATCTTTGTCCGTAGCATTCTCCGGTAAAACAGATGCGGAAAAATGAAGAGTTTGCTGATTCGGGGTCAGCAAAAGTTGATCTTCTTCACAGGTTATTTTTACCGACGCCACTAAAATCGGTTTAACTATTACCTGACAAGTAGCAGTAAAATTACCATCAACAGTAGTAGCCGTGATTGTAGCCGTACCGGCTTTCATACCTATAACGACACCATTTTCATCGACAGTAGCAATGGCAGCATCACTACTACTCCAAATGACAGACTTATTACTTGCATCGATAGGATCGACATTGGCAATAAGTGTATATGTATCGGTAGTATTCAGCGTCACTGACGTTTTATCAAGACTGATTCCTGTCACAGGTTGTGTAGCAGTCAATTGAAACAAATGACTCAATGTACCATGTTGTTCACCATCAAATAATAATGATTCTGCCACCATTAACTCCCGACCCGTAGCTTGATTATAGCATTTAAAAGTTATATTATCACCTTGAGACTTCTTGCTATGCACCCGGAGTTCATAATACTTCTTGCCCTGTGATACAGTAGCTTTAGCGATTCCACAGCATTCATTTCCACAAAAAGCGGCAACTTCAAATGTTGCATAATCTTCCACATCCATACCATTAAATGTCAATGCCGCATGAACATTCATATCATACGCATATTCAGCCGGATCGAATGTCCAATGGGAAGCACTGCTGCCTGCACCCCAAACAAGAGGTACAAACAACAAACTAAAAAGTAATACATATATTTTTTGATCTTTCATACTCTTTTCCATTAAAAAAGTTCATCCTTTACTTACTACTTTGCACGATTCGATTTCACAAACTTCTGCCGAATGAGATCCGTATCCGTCTGAATTGTAATAAAATAGATACCTTCCGTTAACGAAGTCACATCCAGTCCTACTCCCAACGGCAAGGTGTCAGTAGTCAGTAATACACTTCCTTTCATATCAATAATGCGTATTTCCTTCACATTCTGCAAATCAGTCCGGATAAACAGACGATCTTTCACCGGATTAGGATAGATCAACAAACTACTACCGTTTTTATCAAGACCGGTTGCCGACCCCAAATGGAGTATAAACGGATTAGTCAGATTCCCAACCACATTAGCGCTAAAACAGATTGTCTCTTTTATATCGAACTCCTCACCCGTCAGCGTGTTATAGGCACGGAACGTCACCTTTTCGTTCGTCTGCTCACCGTGCACAGTGACGAACTGATAACCATCCGCCTCTGACGACATGCCACGACACTCTTCACCGGTAAACGCACCAATCAGGAATTGACCGGCGGGCAATTCTTGCCCGCTACTGCTGTAAAGCCGGGAGATAACTCCCATATTATCGGCATATTTACGCTTGTCGTACTGCCATTTCGCAAAATAATAACTTTCTGATGCACGATAGGAAAGCATAGGAATAGCCATCTTGCTACTTCCCGTCGGATAATTAAAGGATTTCACCGAACCGGAATAATATAGATAGGCATTACCCGGAGCAAGAACAGAAAGACTGCCCTTCCAAGCTGCACCATCATAAGTGGCAAACTGATCCTGTGCCATCACAATGTCGCCCTCTTCGGCCATCAAATTGCATAATGCAGCATTGACGGACATTTCCATATTCGGAGTATACCCCATCCAATTCCAACCTTTATTCAGGGTTATAGTCACTTCATTCTCCGCGAAAGGAATCCCCTTCAATGAAAAATCAACATCCTCTTTTACGCGTACCTTATACCCCCTATCCGGTTTGAAAGCTGTCAGCGAACCGTATAGGCCGTATTGATTATCGTAAACCAAATCTTCCTCCTGCCCCAAGACAGAGACGACAGATTGCTTTATAGGTTCCAACAACGCGACGGGATTATTCAGATTCTCGTCTTTCACATTGATTGAGAACCAATTCCAACCGGTAGGAAACTCATAAGAGACCGTTACGGCATTAGGGATTTTAGTAAATACCGCTTCTATATTCAAGTCTTCCAACACGGTTATTTGTAACGTTTCTTCTGTGGAACATGGACTCCCTGAAATTTTCCATCCATCAAAAGTATAACCCAAAACAGGCGTAGCAGTCAAGTTCAAAATCGTACCATGATCGTATACACCGGTACCAGATCCTACCACCATACCTCCATTCTGATCGTAATTCAAAATAAGATTGTAAGATTTCAATTTAAAATTAGCAACCAATACACCCTCTGTTGATAAAGTAAATTCATATTCCGGTTCCGTCGATAATTCCTCTCCGGCCATACTCCAGTTTACAAAACGATATCCCTCTTTTGGAGTAGCCGACACATTCAGTACGGAATTATAATCATAACGCCCGGATAGTAGAGAAGTCGTTCCGGCGTTTTCTGGCTGAACTTTAATAGTTAACGGAATTGTACCATCCATATATTGCACCCATCCGGCGTTTTTACCGGTTTGTCCACAATAATTTTCGGTATCAGTAATCTCTGCTGTTTGTACCGTCAGCACGTAATAACCGTCCTTCAACGTAACTGCCGACAATCCCAAAGCAAATTCCCGATCATTGATCTTCGTGATGGTAACAGCATCCATATTTTCTATCATGCGTCCCTGACAAGTCAACGTCATATCATCTGTAGTAAAGGTAGAAGCAATTACCGGCTTATTAAAACGTACCTTGACATCTGTCAACGGTTTGGATACATACGTTCCGGCTTCAGGTATCCCAATGAATGATTCAACTTCCAAAGTCACTTCCGGTCTTTCTTCAAATGTAAGCAAGTACTGTTCGCTAACTCCTACCAACCGATCCACAAAATGAATTCGGTTTTCATATAACGGATCCTTCCCGTCTCGTAAAGTACGATCAGTTTGCCAGAAATTTCTTAACTCTATTGCAGTATTATCACCCAATCGCGTTACACTTATCAAATTCTGACGGCCGTTCGTAGGATCACTAATCACCCCGTAATTCCATCCGGTATTTCCTGATAGTACCGTCAGTATGTACTGATTATTCTCCTTTTTTGCACATTGTACATCAGAAACAATCGATACGTTCTCCACAGTACCATCCGAAAGATACAGCATATCCGGCAGATCTTCCGCATCAGCAATATCATTGGTCAAGAAACCTGTCAAGAAAGAGTGATTATCTTGAGGTATCTTGATACTCCGAATCAATTCATGAATAGAAACAGTATCCAACAAACTCAAATCCGGATTTCCATAACTTGTCACATGGGTTGCCTGAACATCATATTCTGTAAAATGCCCTAACAAAGAACTCGTAAACCACCATTGCGCATAAGCTGTTTTTCCAGCAGAAATATCCCCAAACTTCGTTACTGCACTTTTACCCAAAGCAACACTTCCAAAATCTCCTCCATTTAATTGTTGCCCGATCAGATTAAAGTCAATCAAAAGCCCTTTCTCATTAGCAACGACTTCCGGTTGATTGGTTACCATATTAATATTCGTTCCGTCACCAGCCCCCACATTACGTATCAGTAACGAGAACTCGGCCGGCACCATCGGTTCCACAATATCTTTTGTCAATGGATCGTCTCCTAAAATATCACGTTGCATAAAATAAGTCAATTCCAAATTCGGAGAAGGCTTTACCGTCATCGTCACAGGAAATAGATTTCGCGTTACTTCCAATCCCGTAAACGGATCAATATAAGAAAGTGTACCGCCAAATGAATAACTTTCCGCATCAGTAGGAGCAGCATACTTCGTTGGTATGAACAGAATAGTAGCCTTACCGGTCTGCTGGGCTTCTAATGTCCAATTTCCTTCCAGCTCTCCTTTAAAATTATCCAAGTTCTCATTATTAATCTGAAACTCATGACTGGTGACCAATCCACCATCAGAGTTCTTTACCTCCAAATTTAGTTTGACACCGGTCATTGCGGTTGTCTGATGTCCATTGAATACAGTTAATGTACCGCGAAATGCCTGACGTGTCATGGTCATAGTCTGTGAGAATTGAAGAGTAATAGTGGAACAAACAGAACCACTTCCACCTTCAGCTCTATCCATAACATTCTTTACCTCCTGTTCTACACAATCAGTCATGGAAACATATCCCCATTTTTTTGCTTTTGCCGTGGCATTATAAATGATATTATTAGTATCTATTATTTTTTGTATAGATATTACATTCTCAGAAGTAGCATCTTCCGACAAGGTATTGTTCCATCTATCCACAAAAGAACGGAACTGTTCCTCCGTAACACAATCCGGCTTATACCCTATCAACTCATCAGCTGTAGCAACACCATTCAAATGACTAAACAATTTATCGTATTCTTCCATAGTTATATCATTCCAAGCATCTATGTCTCCGAATATTTCGCTATGAATCGTATTCATTGCCTCATAAACACCCTGTGCCAATATCATCTTACCTTGAAAATCTTCTATATAAGAGGGGATCGAAGACTTTGTTGTCGCCATAGCTCTATTTGCCGGATGATCCAAATGATCACAAGCATGAATAAAATCGTCAACGCATTTTATAACCGGAACTAACTTCGTAATAAAAGAAGTCAACTTTTTAGTTACTTTCAACATTTTCTTCATGTGCTTTCTATAAGGTTCCGGTAATAATCGCTTAAACTCATCCTCTAAAGCTGCGTCTAAAAAATCTTCCATAGCTTTACTACAACCTAATACTTTTTCTACTACATCCTTATCATCACTTTTTATCCCACTAATACATTCTGAAGCTTGTTCATGAGCTTTCATCAGTAATTTAGCCCAATCAAACTTTGCCAAAGCTTCTTTCATCTTATTAATCATCTCATCCCTTACAGCTGCATCAAGATCAATATCAAACTCAAAATCCTCGCCTTCATCCGGTAAAAATGAATCTATCAATTCATAACTTTCCACGATTTTATTAACAGCTTCTGTAACAGGAACAAAATGTGAAACACATTTCACTCCTGCGATAATCATTCCATTCTGACACGGTTCACATCCTTTGTCAACAATCGAGGGAGCAGGATCATTATTGGATGAAGGAACATAAGTACTTCCACCACCGCTTCCACCAAGACCGCCAGAAGCACCAATCCAACCCCAACCGCCACCATCTCCACCTCCCGATGAAGTTGAAGGATATGAAGGAACATTACAGTGAGGTAATTTTATAGATTTCTCATATTGATGCCATTTTCTATCATTACCACAATCCCAATATACAATTGTATAAGTCTTCATATGACAAGGAAAATCTTTTATTGCAATTTTCATACGGTTTACCGATCTTTGAGGAGCCGATTCCACATCATCTTTAAGTCTTACCCGAACCGGGACAACAACGGATTCAGACGGAAGAAGATTAAAATCTTCTTTTACCAATAATTCACAAGTCCATACATCCGATTCAGGAATGTCAATATGTACATCTTGCGCCGTTATCAAACCTTTATTAGTAAGTACCGCATTGAACATATATATCCCTTTATCAATAAGTTCTTGTACTGGAAGGCTATCCGGCATTATCACTTCAACAACAGGCACAGGAACATTCGTCTCATACTTCACTGTTGTAACAATTTCATACTCATCGTTAACCGTTGTCTCCTCCACCTGCCAGTCTATCGTAATAGCCTGAAAACTAAGATTTATCGTTTTACGATTCTCTTTTCCCGGATCAACCAGAATGTTGTTTGTATAAACATCGTGCTTATCTGCACTAACCATCAGTTTATAATACCCTTCAGGCAGGCTTTCCACGATATAAAGTCCGTTCTCGTCAGTAGTTCCTTGCATGACAAGCGCATCCGTTGCCGAATTCATGATAGCCACTTTAGCACCAGCCAGATGTGGTGCTTCAGAAGTATAATAAGTATACTCATCACATACATCTACCACTAATTTTCCGGTTGATTCAGAAACCGGGGTACAACTATAATTCATTGAGATACCATTGCCATTAGCACAATTGACAGCAATTTGACCAGTTAGCGGTCTATTCAACGGCAAATCTTCCGTTGGGGTCAGCCGGAGAATCACAGTGGTAGACTCTCCATACTTCAATGAAGGCATCTCCAAAGGAGTAACCGCTTTTATCCAATCTACCGGAGGAAGGGCCAGTACGATAGCCCCAGTTTCTCCCTTACCTCTATTCGCTATTGTAAACGAATAATCACGTGAAGTCCCTTTCGTCATCGTTGTTTTTATAGACGAAATATCAGCTTCCAATTGCCCTTTCAGGGAACGGCAGAAGTAATAAATATCAAAGTCCAAAGTGACCCCTTCTACAGAAGAGACACGGGCCTTGATTTTTTCCCATTGAGATCCTTCTGAGGGTTTATTACCTATAATACGGTACGCCAAAGAAACGGTCTCATCTCCACATATCCTGTCTTGCTTAGAAAAAGAGACAGTGCAGTTTTCCGGTGCTGAAAGTACATCAACCGTCAAGTTATTCAAGGTCAAGACACCCGGATTTGTGATTGAGACCTCTCCGTCAAATGTTTCTCCTTCGGTTATCTCACATTTTAGATAGTTTGAAGAGACTCGTTTCAGTCCATAAATATCAAAAGTGGTCTGTTCGATCGATAATTTTTCTCCAGGATAACATGCTCCCACAATAAAATGACCAGATTGAAGAGCATACGGCTTAAATGTTACCTGATATTTTCCTTTCTCATCTGTCACAGCAGAAAGCGTCTGACGGATATTAGAATTAATCAAATAAACTTCAACTGGAACATTCGCTACCTGCTTGCCAGATACCGTACCCGTTATCAAAACAGACTCTCCTTGATTATACAGTTGTTTATCCACTGCTGCAGATACAGTATACCGAGGCAATAATTTTATTGTTTTTTTCTCTGAGGTATTATTTAAAGAAAGCAACTCGGTTATTAAATGATCTTCATTGGCTACTGCATAAATAACATGTTCTCCTATTATCTCCGGTAGAGTGACAGTCGTACTCAGAACTTCACTCTCTCCAACAGCTATCTTTTTTGTTGTACGAAAGCTCCCTAATAGCGTGGAGGCATTATCTAAATACAGATTTACGATTAATGGATAGGGCAAAGGAACAACACCTGTATTCATTACTTCCACAGAAATATCAATCTTCTCCCCCATCTCGATCTCAGAAACAGACAAATCCGACATACTGACTACCGCATCCGGTAAAGTCTGATCTGTGACCATCACCCAGCAGGTCCCTTGAGTAAATCCGTCTGCTGCAACAGTAAAACTCACTGTTCGATTCCCTTCGGTCACTTCATTTGCCTTCACTGAAACCGGAATGTCGACAGAGCGTTGGCCGGCCGGAATAGTTACAGACGATTCGTATATCAGCTCCTCATCATGATCGCTGGATAATTTAATCGTTAACGCCTGTTCTGTAGAAGTATTACGAGTGACTGTTAAAACTGCAGCATGCTCTTTACCCTCCGGCAACATAGCTTGCGATGAAGATATTTTCAAAGTCGGCCCATCATCATCAAGCAGCTTCAATGTTGCATGAACTGCACCACCTGTTGTACCCGTAGCCGAACAATTACAAGAAGACAGGTAAATAGCTGCGGTTATATCAATCACTTGTTCTTCCTCTACCAAAGAATTATCAACCACACCAATTGTAAAAGCCGCTTCCGTTACTCCGGATGCTAAAGTCAATGTGGAAGACGAGTAATAAATACGTCCATCCGAATTGTCCGATAGTTTCACTGTTATTGTATTGTCTGTATGGCTTAAACGCCGAAGAACCGCCATTACCGCCAAAGGACCGGCTGCTTCACTTACTGTTTCCGGAGTAATAGTCAGTGAGAGCTCCGGCAAATCGTTATCATTGAGAAGTACCAAGCATTTGCTGTTTATATGCCGGGCAGCCGTAACCACAAACTCTGCCGAGATAGTCACATCCGGCAAATCATCATCTATTGCTTTTACACTCACCGATACACTCTTCTCTCCAGCCGGAATTACAATTTGGTTAAGAAATGAAAAACGTGACTGATGGTCACAGGTAAGATATACCGTTAAAGGAGTATCCTTCACTAATTCCCGCTCAACAGTTAACGTAAAACTTTCGCCTTCTGTAAGTTCTGTTTTAGATGTTGTTAGGGTCAAAGTCGGTAGTTCATTGTCTAAAATGCCAACTTCTCCCGTTATAGCTTCATATCCGTTTCCTGCAATTGTTATCGTTACAATCGAATCCACATCCAGCACTTCATTATCTATTGCACGAATATAAAAAGTCCCACCGGACTGCCCTGCCGGTATCGTTACCGATTCCGGTACATTCAAACGTTCCGGCTTATCCGCACGAAGACTGAAAACCTGTTCATTCGCCCAACTGCCACTCCGATATAGTTTACAGCGAATTAATGAAGTATTATTTTCCTCAATAGCTGCCGACGGTAATTCTACCCGTAATTTCTTAGTAATATCGCAGACAGTTTCCGACTGAGCCGTATTGTTACCTATTGCAGCGGCTAACTCCCCTAAATTTGCTCCGGGAATCAACTTGACTTTAGCTTTCACCGATCCTTCAATGCCCAATGGTTCCGAAAGAGCAAACTCAGCCTGCCGACTCACGCTTCCACCAATCCCTAAGACAGACTCATAATATACTTTGCCTAAATAAACCTCTTCGCCATTATCAGCCACCAAAGAGACCTGCTCACTCCAACCATCACCCGTTTCCTTGTCTCCTTCATTGATTACCAACCAAGAAACCGAAATCTTATCGCCGGGAGTGTAAGATGTCTTGTCTACTTTTACCGCAGAGACTGCTACGTCCGGACGCGGATCTTCAATCACTAATAATGCTCCCGGATCAGAAGAAGTCAGCACATTATCCCCGTTACGAATACTTAAAATAGGTTCTGTCATTGTGAAAGGATACCTGCTTCCAACCTCCCAACTTTCCGGAACTTTCATTGAGAAATTTATAATATTTCCGGAATTTCCTCTCAAAGGAGAATTTGTCGGAGAATAGATTACAAACAAATATTCCTTACCCGATCCGCTCACAGACAATACATGATCCGATTTCCGATCCGTCAGTTCCCAAGAATCACGGACCAACGTACTATAATCAGGACGCCGTAACTTAAACTGTAAAGCAACAATTTCGCTGTCATTATTCAATGCCACAGCCACATTAATCGTTTTCCCTCGTCCGCATTCCACTTCCGGTATATATAATTTATTTGTCACCTGCTGTGCTCCCATCGACAAGGAGGAGAGCAACATCCCCCACAGCAGCATGAAAACCATTTTACACTTCATAATTCATCTTATTTTGAAATGACTACTTTTTGACTCTTATACGTTATCCCCTCGCTTGTCTCCAACTGTAACCTTATCAGATAAATACCGGGAACAAAATCCGACATTACCTGCAAAGCGCCTGCGGCAGGAGTTTCAAAGACCTTCTTGCCAACCGGACAACCGTCCATGCCAATCGCATCAACCGTCATACGTTCTACGCCGAGCGGCAATGTCACACAAACATGATTATTAACATTGTAGATTGAAACCTTTTCAGAAATATCCGCATGAACACTCGTCGGAGAAACTACTGCAGAGATACGTCGAGCATCCTTATCGGCCAGATCGGCATAGGCTACAGCCGCCTCTTGCGACGAGAGTTCGGCAAGAACCGTACGCCCTGCCGGTATCGTCTCTCCCGCTATAGAGTAAACAATAAGGCGCACTGCATCGTCTTTCTCTTTCATCGCCGTTTGGTACTGACTTACATTCAGTAACATACGCAACTGAGACGGGCGGCAACCACTCAACACAATGTCGGCCGCGGCAACCTCACCGTCACTATACATCACCAGTTTTCCATCTTCTATGCAGATGCGCACAGAAGAAAGCATCTGCGAGCGGGCAAATGACGACATCGCAACCACAGAAGCCGTTTCAAGCACAGGAGTCCCTAACACAAGATCGACAAGCAACACTATATCCTGAACAGTAAGTTTTGAATCTTCATAAACATCCGCAGCCGCATATACAAACAAGTAAGAGCTACCGTTCACAATGTAGTTCAACGTGCCCTGCACATCTAATACATCAATTGCCGAATCCGCATTTACATCTCCCTTATCGAAAAACACAATCACCGGAAGAGTACTTCCAGTCGCATCATTATTACGAGATTCTAATAAGAATTGACTTCCGGATGCCGCTCTCCAATCCGACCAACTCATTTCATAATATTCGGTTTTGTTGTACAGAGTGGCAGTAGTGGTAACCCCCGATTGATTTAAAGAAAGACCTAAGGAGGAGACAGGTTTATAGCTCTTCGTAGAATGAGAATACGTGAAAATAGTCGGCAAATATAAATTCGTCTTTACGGCTAACCGTATTTCAGGGATTTCTTCTACCGGTACCTGCTGATAACGTATATTCAAGTTTTCAATTTCATCCGACAGAGGGGCTGAAAGTTCAGAGAAACAATTATTCTGCAATTTCAGCGTTTTCAAAGCAGGAAAGGCATTAGCCAAGACAGAAACATCTCCTTTAAGCTGATTGCCGTTCAATATAAGTTCAGACAAGATTGGCCGGATGGAATGCTTGGCAAGGATTTCAGCCAACTCTTTTACATTCCAATCTAAAGCATTACTACTTAAATTAAGTTTTTCCAATGTAGGCAACGCCAATACAGAAGAAGGAATAGACCCACTTACTCTACAGGCACTCAGCTCAATAGCAGATACATGATTATCTGTAAAAGTCACCCCTCGCCAATTACTTCCATCAATCATATCACTGCTAATATCCCAAGAGACAGACCAATTTGTTCCTTTCATTTCATTATACATGTCGCACAAGGCGGCATAATCCTCCGCTCCCATTTTTTTGGATGCCAAGTTCACATACAGTTCGGCGTCATAGGTAGTAAGCACTTTTTCAATGCCATTCGGTAACTTTACGACAGCATTGGCAAACTGTATATTGTAATATCCGGGCTTCACTTCCGAAGAAACCGTCAAAGGAATATTCAGTATTGCTCCCGAAGTTCCTTGTATGTTCTGTTCACCGGAAATGACAAAGTGCCAAGAGTTCCCCTCTTCATTCTCTGTGATCTGCAATGTATGTGTATTGCAACGGTTACCTAACGTCACCTTTTCTTTATCGATCACAATGTTATTATCCGGTATGAGATCAAAGGCCAAGCCGGAGACATTTCCCGAATTAACCAGATAAACCGGAAAATCGACCGTGCCGCCCTGCTCTACAGAAGTAGAATACCCTTGAATATAATAATACTTTTCATCCGGCGTACTGGGTTCACCGGGATTGTAAGGATCGAACACGAATTTCGCTTTCAAGGCCACATCTTCCTTCCCCATCGTGAAATCCAAAGACGCATTGGTGGAGAGCTTCAACGTATCGGCGCCTTCTATACGATACCAATAAGCCAACTTATATCCATTATTTCCATATGCTCGTAAATACAGCTGTTCGCCTTCTGCAAATGTGCTGCCGCTACTCCAATTAAAACTGCCGGCCCCTACCGGATCGGACTCTAAAAAGAGCTGATGCCGGATAACCGGTTCGGGAGGATTGGGAGGACTATACACAAAGCGAGCCGTCAAAGTAACATCCGTACTCCCCATAAGATAATTAAAGCCGGGGGAAATAGAAATGACCTTACCGTCTTGTTCCCATGCTACAAAACGATAATCACCTTTGGAATAAGCATATAAATAATAAGATTCCCCTTCGGTTACCGCCATTTCCTTCTCACAATTGAAGTATCCGGCTTCTGCCGGTTCGGCCACCAGAGAGATACGCAAACTTCCTGCCGGTTCGGGAGGATTGGGAGGGTCGTATTGCCCCCAAGCAGTGAGGTTACTCAACAGTAACCCCACAAGGAGGATATATTTCAGTCGTTTCATAATGAATTATTTTATTAATAAACCACTGATTTACTGATAGAATTACCAGCTTTTATCACATAAACGCCTTTAGTCAGAGGAACAAATGTACCCGTTTCTTCAACCGGAAGCTCGGCTATCTTCACTCCGGCCACTGTATAAACCTCCACCTTCTCTCCAGCTTGCCCTTTAACAAGTATCCCCCCGTCAGCAGACGTTACTTCACAAGCAACATCCGACCGTTCTTCTTTCACCGACGTCGGAGCTGCACCGAAACGTAGAACAAAACGATTGTCAAAGTTACCGGCTTCGGATGAAAAACGATAACCTTCGGCAGACAGCGCTACCGTACGATCGGTTACTGCATCGTACAGCCATGCATCGACATCGGCCTTATCCGCATAAAGAGTATATTCTCCGGCACTACCGGCATAATATCCCAACCGGACAGACCCACCTTCGATAAAAGGCCGTGCATTAATAGCATATTGCAAACGTGTATTATCCAGTGTGTAAAGTTGCGGCACTGCGGCCACTGGACTCATGAACTTAGCAGCATCCTCCTGCATATCATATCCCGCAGAAGCATTCGAAACAAATGCGATACGAGTTTTATCAGCATATGTGCCGTCGGTCAAACGCAAATTAATCAAACTGCGGGAACCGGAAACACTCCTCATTGAACGTGTAGTCCATTTTCCATCGACCAACGCCGCCTTAGCAAGACGCTGTTCCGGCATAAAATGAATCGTCTCCGTTCCTTGAGGAACCTGCACGAAGAAAGCTTCCATCGGTGCAAAGACATATTCATCCGCATCCAGTATGGAATAAGCGTCATAGGTCCATGAATCCTTGTTCCATACCGTAATGGGAGATTTAAAATCGATACCGTTCATATTATAATAGCAGGGATACGGATTACCGATCAAGTTCCAACCCTGATTGGAAGCGTAGTTTGAAATATTCTCACTAACAGGTATTTCTTTCGAAGCAGGAGTCAACATCTGCATTCCACTATCCGTATCTCCTCTTACAGTCAGGTACACCTCCATGCTCGCCTGGAAAATATAACCTTGTCCGGCATGTAGTACACCCTCCGTCACATCTTTCCAGCTTTGCCCAGTTCCATTCAAGGCACGTTCCGCACCGTCATAATATCGGAATACATAACCGATAGAACCCACTAAAGTGGTATCTATTTTTTCAACCGTGATAGCGGACATATCCACATCAAACGGGAAAGATAAGAAATACCAATTGCCAGCTCTACATGCATATTTTATTTCCATATCAGCGACCGTAACATCACAATTAGTCACAATGGCAGATGAAGCAAGCGGTCGCCCCTCGACAGGATATCCATGATAAGAATCATAGAACCATTCACGCAGGTTACTGTCGCCTTGCTGCATAACTAACGAATTCAGAGAGAAAGTACCACTGCCATCCAATGTCAAAGAACTTCCATATCCCAATGTTAAATCAGTAACCGGTTCAAGTAGACTTCTATCCACATGCAAAGAACCGTTAAGCGTCATTGATTCCTGTACTTCTTCCAGAGATTCCATATTTGGAAATTCTCTCCAATAAGTATGTTCGGCATAGTCGCGGACCGAAAATCCAGGTACTCTCAGATGACACATACCCTTATCCAAATCCCTAAAAGGATCATTGTAAATTTCCATATCTAACGGAGCCGGCATATGACAAGTAATCTGTTGCAACTGCCAACATCCGGCGAACGCATTATTGGATAAGTAATTTAAAGAAGACGGTAATTCTATTTCCTGCAAATTGGAACAGTATGCAAAAGCATCATCGAATATACATTTTAACCCTTCCGGCAGAACGACCGAGAGCAAATGGTCATTCCAACCAAATGAGCTATTAGAGATATAATCCAATCTGGCATGTTTCAAGTTCAGCGACTCCAGTTTCCACATGTCACTATTTATAAATCGAAGGTCTTCTTCATTCAATGGACCGGTTACCGTCAATTTTGTAATTTTATCAGATTCCATAGACGAAGCCCATACTTTTTCGTGCAGCGTTCCCGGCATATCCACCTCCACCTCTAAGGAAGTATCGGGTATGATTCTATCACCATATGTTTCCACATACGATTCTTGCAATATTTCCTTATCGTCTCTTCGCTCAAAAACAGTTTTCAACGGAAGTCCATTTTCGTCGTATGTACGATCGTATGTATATATACTCGAATAAATATAATCCCCATCAATCTCTTTCGATTCATATCTGATTATATCCCCTTTTTCATTGAATATTTTAGTTGTCGTAAATGTCCAATCATCCAAAACATTAGCATAGGTATACGAAAAACTGCCATTATCATCCAAGTAAGTTTTCGTTTCAACAAGCATTGGAACTTCTAATTCCTGTTCTCCCACAATCACTTTTATCGTACGGGTATATCGATCTTTTTCAGCATCATATTCAGATACCACATGTCCTTTCATAAGGACAACCGTACCGTCTTCATCCGCTTCGCTACCTATTACTATATCAGCATTGAAAAGAGAAAAATCATCTCCGTCATTGTCAAAGAAATATTCGTCCCAGTCATCGGAAAAACATAAATAAGGATTCAATTTTTCCGTCTCATACATAGGCACGATGTTCGTAAGTGACAGGCTGTCTCCATAAGATACCAAATAAAATTCAGACGGAAAATCGTCTTTCCAACTGATTTTAACTTTAGCCCTATCATTACTGCCGTATGACTCGTAAATCCAAGTCAGGTATCCTTTTTCATTAAAAGTGGCCTCCTGAACGATGCGGCTATCAATTCCGGTACGAATGCCATTTTCATCCAAAATAGTAGTAAAAGACGAATTAGTTGAATATTCCACCCACTCTTTTCCATTCCATTGATAAGTAATCTCACTTAATTTCATCTTTCCCTGTACTCCACCATAACTACACATTTTCCTATAAACATCACCCTGTTCTTCCAACAATATATTTCCCAAAGAATCAAATTCTAAATAATAAAAATCTTTACGGGAAACCGTTCCATCACCATTATAATAGGTATATTCCCGATTCACTTTCGGCGGATAATATTTATTATTCGAAACACTTCTCGTCAAAAGACTTCCATACCTTCCCAAATTAGACTTTGTAAAGTCTTGGTTTACCCTTGACTTCACTATCTGTTCTCTACGATTAGTCTCATGGCGTTTCAACCAATCGCCAAATGCATTTTGAGCATTAAGTTCCACACCCAACAAAAACAACAAAATAGAAAAAAGTAGTCTTGCTTTCATATGTCTGAAAATTTAAAAATTTACAATAATATTAGCATAGGTAAAGATATACTGTTTTAAAATATTAGAAAAACGGTATTTTTATCAAAAGTGCCCAAACTGATAAAATCAATGTCTATCACTCGAAAAACAGTAACTATATTACATATTTTTTTTCAAAAGCATCTTCTATCATTACCTAATAGGCTGAAATATGATAAGGAAACGACGTGAATCCACAAATTCTTTTCTATCTTTACCCACTTTCACTGTGATTTTTTTAATTCCGTAACGACCAATAATCCAAAAAGCAATCGAAAAAACCAATGGACTCAAGAGCCACGCAAGTCAACGAAAGCATAGAGCAGGAATTCCTATCCGTTATCCGGGAATACGAGCGGGTGATATATAAAGTGTGCTACCTGTACACCACCCCTACGGCTACCCTCAACGATCTATATCAAGACGTGGTACTCAATCTATGGAAGGCCTTTCCTAAATTCCGCAGAGAATGTAAGATATCAACATGGATCTATCGTATCGCGCTGAATACCTGTATCAGCTTCATTCGTAAAGAAAAAAATGTGCCGGAGTTTGTTACCTTAAACCGGGAGGGGGACTGGATGACCGAAGAGAACGATCCGCTTCAGGAAATGCTTCGCCAACTTTACCGGATGATTAACCAATTGGGACAGCTCGACAAATCCATCATACTGCTTTATCTCGAGGACAAAAGTTATGACGAAATATCAGAAATTACCGGCTTGACCGTAACAAACGTAGCAACCAAATTAAGCCGAATTAAAGATAAATTAAAAAAAATGAAGAAGGAGGAATAAGATATGGAACTGGATGAACTTAAAAAATCATGGAATGCATTGGATGAACATTTGAAAGACAAAAAGCTTGTCAAAGATGAAGACATATCCCAGCTCATCAACCATGCCACAAAGAATATCAATGCAATCAGCCGCTTGAACAAAAGATTACGTATCATCTCTCTGACAATTATTGCATTATTCATATTGGCCCTGTTATACGACGGTGTATTCCCGGATATCTACTATCAGATTATTCTCATAGCTCTGATACCGGCTTTAGGATGGGATATATTCAGTTCCCGCTATCTCAGCAATACAAAGATAGACGAACAGCCGCTTGTTACTGTTATTTCCCGCTTCAACCGTATGCATCGTTGGGTAATCCGTGAACGGATCATCGGTATCGGTTTTATTTTGTTTATGGCTGTATTTTTCTTTTTTTACCGGGAAGTATGGCAACACGGCACCGGAATGATCGTTTTCTTTTTCGTGATATGGGCAATAGGCATTATCATTCCTCTCTCGATATATCGTAAGAATCTGGGGCGTCTCCGCGAGATAAAGAAGAATCTCGGAGAGCTAAAAGAATTAAAAGATAATAATTAGCTCGGATCCGGTTTAAATTTTCCTCTTACAAGTTTTTATCGGCATTATTAAAACCGACCCTTAAACCATATTCTTCTCTCTAACCTGAATAATTCATAATCAGTAGTAAGTAGCTAAGTAGTAAGTAGTTAACTACTTAACTACTGCGTATAAATTATTCAAGTTAAGTATAGCGGAGAAGACTTTATACTATTGTT
>NZ_HF991057.1:8704-27930 GCF_000432295.1 Bacteroides sp. CAG:189 | reverse complement strand
TCTTTCCATTCACGGATTTATGCAACTGTATCTGTACGGAAATACGTTCGCTCATCTCCTGCACATGTGAAATCACACCAATCTTGCGCCCTTGCATTTGCAACTGTTCCAATGCCTCCATAGCGGTACGCAAACTATCGGCGTCCAATGATCCGAAACCTTCGTCAATAAAAAGAGATTCCACTTTCAGATTATTACTCGATAAAGACGAAAGCCCCAAAGCCAACGCTAAAGATATCAAAAAAGACTCTCCGCCAGACAACGAATAAACGGTACGTACTTCATCGCACATATCACAATCAATAACTTGCAAAGCCAATGTACCAGGCACCTGTTGAAGTCTATAACGCTTGGAAAGATAAGCCAAATGTTTATTGGCATGCAACAGCAACAAGTTCAATGTGTAACTTTGAGCAATCACTTTGAACTTTGTTCCATCGGCACTTCCAATCAATTTATTCAGCTTGGCCCATTGCTCGGCAACAGTCTGCTTCTCCTTCCATTCCGATTCTATTTCCATCAGCCGCTTTTTATTCTGTTCTTGCTGCAATAAACGGGCCTCGACAACGGAAAGCAAACGCTCTGTCTCCCGGTTTGCCGATTGACAGGCGACAATATCTTCAGACAAATGTTCCGGATTTTCTATTTTCTCCTGCTGATCGGACAGCTCAATAACAGTTTGTGAAAGCTGTTTGATTTCTCCTTGTATCCCCAAAATACGAACATGAACCGATTCCATGTTTTTACGGGCAAGTTCCAATGCCTTATTCAACTCTTTCTCCCGCCGATGTACTGCCGCTTCAGCCTCATCCGCCGGTTTACCTTTCAAAAGCCCGGCACGCGATTGCTGTAATTCGCCCAATTCCTTGCCTATTGTTTGAAAACGCAACTGCTCAGTGGCCTCCGCCTGCTTGGCCATAGTCAATTGTTCTTCAATGGCAGTCAATTGCTGAGTCAATAACCGGACTTGATTCACTTCTTTCCGAAAAGCCTCATAATGCATACGCAGTTGCTTTAATCTGCCGTCATGTTGTTGCCATTCGGCATAAAGAAGCTGATACTGTTTTATCCTCTCCTCCAATGCACAAAGGCACTGCTGTAACTCAGTCAAATGCGCATCCAGATACTCCGGTGCACGTTCTGCAACTGGATAGTCCGCTAAAACCTCTTCCTGGGCTTTCTGCTGAACGGCATAGTTATTTATATCCCGTTGAAGGGCAATCACACGATTATTTAATTGATTATAAATGTCTGAAGCTGATTTATACTCTTTCTCGATCGAATGATAAAGAGTATCGGCTACTTCATTATCCTGTCGATAAGGATGCGATTGACTACCACATACCGGACATGCTTCCCCGTCATGTAAATCACAACGTAAAGCCACCACATCTTTACTGATCGCCATACGGGCATTATCATAAAGTTTCTGTAGGGAGACGATTTGTTCTTGCTTCACAGCAAGTTGCCGCATTAAAGCAGCCAGTTCAGTAGAAGCTTCTTCTCGCTTTATACACAATTGAGCAAGTAATTGACTGGCCTGAAAAGCACGTTGCATCTGCGCCTGCTGTTTCAGAAGTTTATTCTGTTCTTCACTGACAGACTGAATTCCAAAAGTATTAAGGCGTGACACACGATTATCATTTTCCTGCTGAAGAGTCGTCAATTGTTGTTCTTCATGAAGTAAAAGTTGCTCTATACGTTGCAAATCGATGGGCAGAGAGTTATCAAAGTTATCTTTGCCTTTCAACAATCTGCTCATGGAATTTTGCGACCCACTGAGGGTCTCTTTTCCTGTACGGTATTTCTTTTCAATTTCTGCTGTCTGCTTCCGGGCAAGTAGCAAGGTCTGTTCCGATTGTCGATACTGAGTTCGTAAACTCTGCAAACGGACATCCAACTCGCGTGCCTTGCGCAACTCCGGTTGTAAAGCCTCCCATTGCTCTTGAAAACGAGCCAGATAATCCATCTGTTCCGCAAGGCCCGTTTGAAGTCTTTTTAGCTCCTCCACACCTACAAATTCCTCTTGTTGCTTTTCGTATAACTGTTTTTGCCGTATTTTGAGAGATTGTACAATGCTAAGTTGGGCATTCAGTTCCGTAAGGCGTTTTGTTTCGATAAAACGAAGTCCGATAAGGCGCTCCTGTTCCTTTCGCAATGACAAAAGTTCTTCCTCCGGGATAAGTTCGATGAGACTGATCGTATTTTTGAGAAGATTCATCGCTTCGTCAGCCGCCTTACTACGGGCATAAATCTCCCGGGAGATACGCGAATAGATTTCCGTACCGGTAAGTTTTTCCAATAATTCCGCTTTCGCAGATTCACGGGACTTCAAAAAAGTAGCAAAATCATTTTGGGCAAGCAATACCGTGCGTGTAAACTGTTCGTAAGTGAGCCCTACCAAAGCTACCAATTGGTTCAACAGTTCCGTTTTCGTACCTTGTAGTTCCTCTTCCTTATCCAAATCAGTAACCTGAATGGTTTGAGGTTGCAAAGAACCGGTAGCCTTGCTACGAGCGCGCCGAACCGACCAACGGGAACGATACCGCCTTCCGGTTATCCCGATAAAATCTACCTCAGCAAATCCTTCTCCCGTCCCCCTGCGAAGAATATTCTTCACATCCGACTGATTCACTTGATTTTCACCTACATCAGACAGGTAAAGATTCTCGCCTGATGCTGCAAAACGGGGTGTCTTATCATAAAGTGCCAGACACAAAGCATCCAATATCGTCGATTTTCCAGCTCCCGTAGGACCGGAAATGGCAAATATACCGGCAGAACGAAGAGGTTCGGCAGTAAAGTCCACCTCAAAAGTCCCTTCAATAGAAGTTAGATTCTTTAATCGTATTGTCAATATCTTCATAATAAATAATGTGCCAATAATTCAATGTGCCAATATGCCAATTGGAGAATGAATAATGAATAAAATGAAAGAATGAAAAAATCTGCCTATCAACTGTACCATCATCTGCCAGACATTTCTCCCCGCTTCCTTTCCCTTCTCTCCATTCTTCTCCCCGCTCAATTCTCCTTTCCCCCTTCCCTCACCGCTTCTTCAAACAACCGTTCCAGCTCTTCCGGCATTTCTGTCTGGTAAGTATTCTCAAAAGTCATCTTGAGTATTTGTAAAGGGTTCATTTCCTGCAATCCGGTAGCCACCAATGCTTCTTCTTCCCTCACGTCTGTTTTAGCCTGTCGATATACCGAAACAATACGTGCCAGACGAACAGCTTTGTCAGACAGTATTTCTTCTATCTGTTGTCGAAGCATCGGTTCCGGTTCTGTCAACAGTACTTTCACTTCCAAATACGGATAGTGAGAATTACCTTTGGCTTCTTCCATCTGTAACGGTAACCGGGCAAGTTCATCCAGTACTTCCTCCGGACTGACAGCCTTTCCTTTCGGCACGCTCAGCAAACGAACCAATGGAGTATATTCCCGCTTCTCTATTTCCACAGCCCATCCTTCGGCAAGAGTCACCATCACTACGCCATGATGATAATCCCTTTCTGCAAACGACATCGGCAACGGACTACCGGCATAACGTATGTTCTCCCGTCCCGACACACGCTGGGATTTATGAATATGCCCCAAAGCCGTATAAGCAATCTGCTCTGTAAAAGTGTCGGGTGAGACACATTCCAAACCTCCAATAATGGTTCGTTCGCTGAAATCACGTTCTGCAATTTCCGACCCCGTAGCTTGCAGATGACCGACGGCAACTATTGCCTGATCCTTTTTTCTCCGTTCCATCGCCCGATTTTGCAGACGCGTATAAAGTTCCTTTACCCCCTCCGCATAGGGATTCCCATCAGTTACCACCACCGGATAATCTCCTTGCCGCAGGAAAGGTACTGCCAAACAGAGAGCTTCCACTTCTCCACTACGATTCTTCAATTCCACAATCAAATCATCGTAATCGATCTCTCCATCACGCCGCCGAACAATTCCTTTGATATCGGTACGCATTTCCTGCAATAGCGGTAAAGGAGCTTCAAGACGTGCAGCAGAATCATGATTGCCCGCCACAATCACCAATTGTAATTGCGGATTTTCCGTTGTCACTCTTCGGATAAAGCGGTAGAACATGCGTTGGGATGCAGCCGACGGATTGGAAACATCAAAAACATCGCCAGCAATGAGTAACACATCAATCTCATTTTCTTTTAATTCACGGGCCAGCCAATCCAAGAAATGCGCATGTTCTTCCACGCGATCGTAGCCGAAGAAGGTCTGTCCCAAATGCCAGTCGGCAGTATGCAAGATACGTATCATTCGGAATATCTATATCAAAAACATTTATTCAAAAATCGACTAAAGGACAAGTAAAAACAACCGTAGGTCCATCATCTGTTTCTACATTTACTGTATAAGTACCACCAAAATAACGAATAAAATGAATATTAATTTCATTACGGATCAATATCTTTTTATCTTTTACGTTTTCTTGTGCAAACAATGTACCGACCACACGAAAAACCAACATCGAGTCGACTTCGTCTCTTTCTATATAAAACATTACAAGATCCTCCCCTTCTCCCGAAACGAGTAATCCACGTAATAAAGACATCAGCCATTTCCTGTCGGTACATATCGTCTGAGACTCTACGGCAGTCTGTAAAACCACCTTTGCATTTTCATCTTCCACTTGCCCGTTGATAAAACCGACAATTTCACGACAAAGTGCAATTGCTTCTACTTCTGTCTGTTCATACTGTATTTTTCCAGATTCTAAACGTGAAAGTTCCAATATGTTATTTACATAATCCAATAACTGTTCAGCATTTTCCTGTATGATTTTCCCGTACCCCAGCTTACTCTCCTGATCCAAATCATCTGACTCGGCCAGTAATTCCGCAAAACCGACAACCGCATTCAACGGAGTACGCACATCATGACTGATCTCCATCTTCAATCGTTCTTTGGCCATATTATCCTCTTCGGAATGTGCCGCTGCCTCTGCGGCGGCACATTCGGCCAATACTATCTTTTTGGAAAGATGACGCGTATAAACGTAAAATAAAAAGGCTAAAACCAAAAGAATCAGTAATATGACAGAGACCCGCAAATAATTTGTATTCTTGATTTTCTGCTTTTCGAGCAACAGTTCGTCAATGTGATAAATCTCCTTCACCTGATTCAACTGGTCGGCAGAAAAAGCATTGTTTAAAGAGTCCTGCGTTCTTACCAGATAACGACGGGTTTCAATCGCCGCATCAATATCCCCCTTATCAAACTGGGTAATCGCCTTGTAGTTTATCAGCGTTCCGAATATAAATACATAATCTTTCAATACGATAGGAGTCACCTCATCAACAAAAGCAATACTCTTGTCATACTCCTTGGTGCGTGAAAAATACTGCAAGCGAACCAGTTGTACATTCAACCAGAATACCGGATCGACATGGGATGCAAGCAACTCCTGCGCACGTTCAATATGCAACAGAGCCTGCTCAAACTTTCTTCTGTTCAAATAATGCAATACATATTTCACTTCACAATCTATCGCCAGATCAGTCCAGTTATTTTGTGACTCCGGTTCGTTACTCATCACTTCCTGCAAAGTCTTATCCATCTCACACAAGTAAGGCATCTTCGACTTGTCATCTCCCCCATTCCCGTAAACCTGAGTGATCCGGGAAAGAATATCTACCTTCAAAAATGGTTTTGTTCCGGGTTTAAACTCATGATATGCCTTCATCAAAACTTTAAGAGCCTCTTCCGGACGGCTGGATACGGAATAAGCACACCCCAAACTATTGTATGCAGCGATCTTCCCATTATTGCTATTATGAGCTATGGCCTCTTCCAATACCTCCTTAGTAACATGTACAGCCTTCTCTATCATCCTTTTAGAAGCCAATGCCCGGCCGATGGCCGCTTTCCGTTCCAAGTAATAATCATAAGTCCCCACCCCGGACACCAGTTCTTTCAACTGATTCACCCAATAAGTCAGGCTGTCCGGATCATGCTTTTTATCGTAATAACCTGCCAGATAATAAGCTCCTTCATTTTCATAAAAAATATTCTTCTGTCGTTTTGCTTCTTCATAAAGGGCGGTTGCAAAATATCTGTTATAAGGAAAATACTGATGACAGTAAGCCATACTTTGAAGATAAGCCAATCGGACAGTATCCGAAGGCATGCTTTCTGCCAAAATCAAAATACTGTCGCGATAAGCAATTCCTTCATTCTTCTCAGCCCGCAGACTAACGGACAGAAAAATAAGATATATGAAACACAGGATTAATCTTTTCATGACAACAGCCGTTATATTAGTTTGGATTCACTCTTCAACGGATGCAAGAAACAAAAACGCGCACCCTCCGTATACTTATCGTCGATCCAAATCTTCCCTTTCAGCCTTTTCAAGATCAACAGACAGATAGACAATCCCAGCCCGGTTCCCTGCACAAAGTCATTCAGTTTCTCAAACCGTTCAAAGATAAGTTTCTGTTTTTCGAGTGGAATACCACATCCGGTATCGGTCACAGAAAATAAAGCCATATCAGCATCATCAATGCTTCTCTCCAACCGCAGAACAATAGATCCCTGAGTGGTGAACTTTGTGGCATTGACCAATAAATTAATCAACACCTGCCGCAGACGAGAATCATCGGTATCTATCATTAAAGAGGTAAGTGAAGTGTCAAAACGCAATTCAACCTGCAGTTTATAAGAAGCAGCTACCGTCTCTATAACTTCACGGCAAATTTTCACAGCATCCTGTCCCTTGATAGTCATACTGATATTATCTTCATCAAAATCTGAAAAATCAATAATATCATTTATCAATTTCAGCAATTGATATGAATTGATCCTGATAATTTCACAATACTCTTTTCGGGAAACCTCGTCCACTTCTATCTCTTCCGAAGCCATTAAGGTGGAAAAGCCAACGATCGCATTCAACGGTGTACGTACTTCATGGCTCATATTAGAAAGGAAGAGATTCTTTTTACGAATGGCATTTTCCGCTTTCCTATTCATCTCTTCCATTTTTTGTTTCGATTGCTTCAGACGAAATATCTTTCGCCAGCTGAGAAATATAAACAACGCCAGCACCATAGCACATCCCCCGATCGCTATCGCATAATAACGAAGCGAACGGTTACGGTCCTGCGTTATCTGATAAGTAAGTTGATCCGCCTCGAAGCGTGCGCAAAGCTGATCAATCTCTTTCGGATAATTCGCCTTAAATTTAGAATTTATATAAGAATAAATAGTGTTGTACAAAGTGAAAGCCTCCTCCTTACGTCCCATCTTCTCCAATAATTGTGCTTTCTTCTCCATCGTACTAATATACAGTTCATAATTATTCCCGGCATGCTTCAAGCTGAAAAAGTAATCGTATATTTCCAAAGCCTTTTCCAGCGCATTGCTCTGTTCCAGATAGTAAGCCTCTGCCACCAGAAAATATTCCAAAAGCCCGGGTATTAACTTGTCCTGCTGCTTCCGTACTTTTTCCAAGTAGCTATCGGCCTCTTCCAATGCTCCTGTATGGATCTTATAATATGCATTAAAAATAGACATCACCGTCTGCTCCAATTCAGACTGGCTGTCAGTAGAATACTGATTTAACAACCTCACATATTTAGCCATCGCTCCTATATCCTTCATACGCAGATTGTATTCGGCCAATTCCACCAGCAATATTTTTTTCATTGTTTCACCCCCACCATACTCTTCAAAAAGTGCCAACGAACGCTCATAAGCATCACCTGCCTCTCTTTCCCTTCCAATAGCGGTATAAATTTCACCGATGGCATTGAGAGAAAGGGCCATGCCCAAAACATCTTTCAAAACCCTGGCCTTGGAATACATTCTGTCGCTATGGGCAATTGCCATCCCCATCTTCCCTTTGAGTATTTGAGATTTTATTATAATTCGGGACAATTCAAAATAGGAATCAAATTGTTCATGCAATTCGAGTATATCCAACAGACTATCGGCATATACAAAACTACTGTCTTTTTCTTCCAGCACATTAAAGCCGAGACTGTTACGGAAAGATTGGATGATTTTCCCCTGTAAAGCGGTATCCTCCCCGACCTGATCGGCAGCAGCAGTAGCAGCAGTGGCATTGCCCGCTAAAAACAAAGCACAGAAGCCCAACAGCAGATATTTCAGTAGCTTTCTCATCAGACAGTAAAAAGTGTATGTTCTGTTTGCATTGATCTTACAAATTATCGACAAATCTACATAAAAAATATCAGACTCTCACAGTAGTTTGACCGAAAGAAATGAGAATCTGTAAAAAAAATCTCCAGAAAGTTTATTATAAGTATTATTTAGATAAATAACGTTCATGTATGCAAATTGGATATATCATCAGAAATACAGATTATCGTCAGCATTTTAGATATCCCCTGATTTTTATCCGTTTTGAGACACGACAATAAAAAGAGATTCTGTATCTTTGTCCTTCGAAAATCCAACACTCATGAAAATACTGTATTACATCTATCAGATTTGTATTGCATTGCCGATACTGTTAGTATTGACTATTCTCACAGCCATTGTAACCATCATTGGTTCACTGGTAGGGGGAGCACATTTCTGGGGCTACTATCCCGGCAAGATATGGTCGCAATTGATCTGCCTTTTCCTGCTTATACCAGTAAAGGTACGCGGCCGTGAAAAAATACATAAGCATACATCTTATATATTCGTTCCTAATCATCAAGGATCTTTTGATATTTTCCTTATTTATGGTTTTTTAGGGCGTAATTTCAAATGGATGATGAAGAAAAGTCTCCGCAAACTTCCTTTCGTAGGTAAAGCATGTGAAAGTGCAGGGCATATATTCGTAGACCGTTCAGGACCTAAGAAAGTGCTTGAGACCATACAACAGGCCAAAAACTCGCTGAAAGACGGTGTATCATTAGTCGTATTTCCCGAAGGAGCACGTTCATTCACCGGACACATGGGATACTTCAAGAAAGGAGCTTTTCAATTGGCAGACGATTTACAGTTGGCAGTTGTCCCAATCACAATAGACGGATCATTCGAAATTCTTCCCCGTACCGGAAAATGGATTCATCGTCACCGTATGATTCTGACAATCCATGATCCGATTCCCCCCAAGGGTAAAGGACCGGAAAACATAAAAGAGACGATGACAGAAGCCTATGCTGCCGTAGAAAGTGCATTGCCGGAAAGATACAAAGGAATGGTAAAGAATGAAGATCAGGATCGCTGATCCTCATTTTCTATGCCCATCAGAACCTTTTTAGTATCCAATTATTTATAAAAAAATAGGGCTGGGATATGCTCCCGCACTTCCCAACCACTCAATCAATCGTGTGTATTAAAAAAATCCCATTATGTAATTTAGAAAACCAGAAGGATTTAAGAATCTCGCATTATAGAATAAGATGAAACTATATCCCATATTTTTTTATTATTCTCCGACATTTCTTTTCTCAACTTATCGGATATAGTTTCTAATTCACGTGAAGAGAGTTTTAAAGCAGATTTTATCTCTTTCTGAAACTGATCAAGAGAAAAATATTCATCCAGTTCTCCACCAATTTTACCAGCAAAATAATTGTGATATTGGTCTACCACATTATCCTGTGTTAATATGCCACCCGACCCATAATCACCAATAATGATAACGGGCTTTTTATGTAAAGCTCCTTGTAACGCTACATATTTACTACCGATAACAAGACTGGCGTTTTGGATCATAGTGTCCAATTCAAACTCTTCACGTACGGTCACATGAGACGCATAACCTACTTCATAAAGTTCCTGTTCACCCGAATAAATGATGTTAATCTTATATTGGGTTAAAGTATTTAAGACGATGAATGTTCTTAATGCCGAACGTCCATTACCAGCTCCAACCAGAATAGAGGGTTTGGAATACGGATATTTAAGATAAGCATCCGTCTCTTTAACGAAAGGAAAAAGCAGGTCTGTAACACAGTCACCGCAAAAATGAGTTTTTTGGGGTGCAATCAACAATAAATGCTCATATAGAGTAGCACCTCCTATAAACTCTTCCTCATAATCATCTGCCAAGATGGAATAAATAATAGGAATGGCAGGATGTAACGTCTGTATTCTCTCATAACCTCTCTTATTAAAAGCAAAAGCAAGATCATATAAACTCCATCTCTCTCTTACGACGCTTCCTGCCATATCCACTTGATAACGTCCATCTTTCAACAGCCTTATCAAACCTTCACAGGCTTTTTGCTGTGTATATGTGTTACAACAAGCAGAAAATAGAATTTTCCTCATAATGATGAATTACATTAATGTAAATTCGCCATAAACATAACCATCTTTTGAGTTTCTAAATTCTATTATATAAGTACCGGCTTGATAATTTTCCACGGAAATGGCAACTTGTTGTCCAAAAGCAGTTACATCCATAGAAGATGTATATACTACATTCTGGGTCGCATCTTTTATTGCAATATCAACATTACCTACAGGAGTAGTAAATTCAACATACAGGACATTTCCTTCGAAAGTTGCAGAAATCGGGAGTTCTGGTTTTACAGAACGAGTACCAGCTTGAGAAAATTCTCCCATTAACACTAAATCATCCTCAAGAGGAGTACCGGCAAAAACATTGCCTACCATAAACAATGCCGTCAATAATACAAACAAACGTGATTTCATAAATTATATTGTTTTTTGTTTCCCCAAATGTACGGTGTCATTATGAGAAAAGCAAAAAAATGACCCGGACAAATCAAGCAATGCAATCAACCCACAACAAACTACAAATCAGATATTTAATATCTTAAGTAAAAAAATCACCCGGACAATTGAAAATATATTTTCTTAGTAATTTCGTATAAAATGATCCAAATCTTCTTGAGGAGCCACATTCAACCTTTTTTTCAATCGCCCTTTAGCCTTTGTTATAGAATCAGAAGTAGTAAGAAAGACTTTCTTCAATGCATCATTTGTAAAACCAAACTTCAACAAACAAAAAATTTCAAGATCATGTTTTGTTAATTGAGGATATTCTTCCTGTAAACGAATAACAATACCTAAATATAAAAAATTAAATAAATCAAACAGATGATCCCAATCACTATGAGATAACTTTCCTTTAAAAGAACCGGATTTTAAAGAAAGCAACATACGAAATATAGATATATACTTACCATCCACTGGCGAACAAGAGCTACCGATATCACCACCTAATGAATTCAAACGTTCCACTAACGTTCTATTTTGACTTTGCAAAAGCAAAACCTTACCATTCAACTCACCTATTTTACTTCTATAATCCTCGGACTCACTCTGTAATAATTGATAATTAACCAGTTCTTCTTGATAAAGAGCTATTTCTTCCTTGTTAAAGTTTATTTGCTGTTCTATTTCTTGTATCCGTTTTTTATTATGTTGATGCCTATAATAAACATAAAGTAAACATAATAATATCAGAAAAAGCAAAACAAAACAAAGAAGTAATATGCTTTGATTTTTTATTTTCAACTGAAGATTTTCTTTTTGTAATTTTTCATTTTCATATTTTTTTTGCAAATCGGCAACAGCTTCTTTTATTTCTTTCTTTTGAATTATTTTAAATATTGAATCAGACCTCTCCTTATATTCTAAAGCCACCCAAGGGGCATTCTTCTGTTTTTCTAATTTAAAAAGCAATTTGTAAGCATCAGCCTGTGTATAGATATTTACGCCCCTTGTAGATTTATCCAAATAATCTTCAGCTACAGTCATATTACCCATCAACAAGTAAGTATAACCTAATGACAAATAAATTCCGGAAGACAAAGAATCTTCTTTTGCTAATTCCAAAGCTTTTAACAAATAATATTCGCTTTTTTTATAATCTTTCTTCAAACGATATAAAACACCAAGTTCCTGTAAAATAGTTAATTCAGAGTTACAATTATTATCATGAGCTATGGTTAATGCACGTTGATAGTAAACATATGCACTATCAATCTTATTATCACATGATAAATAATAACGAGCAATATTTCTTGATGAATAACTCATTCCCAGCACATCATTAATCATTGTATAATACCTTAAAGCATCCAGATAATTCAACAAAGCTTCATCTGTTAAATACTGACTCCAGTTTAGAGTACCTATTTCCTCCGAAATAAGCCCTAACATCCTATACTCCTTACTTCCGTCGAATATACTTTTCGCTTTTAAATAGTACCTCATAGCATCCTCCGGGCGATTAAGTTCTTTCATTACCCTTCCATAATAAAAGAATGACTTCCCTTTCGCAACCCATTGATCATCAAGAGAGCCATAGTATCCTACAGCTATTGAAATTAAAGAATCGGACTCCGGCTTTATGTAATTCTTATCCATAGCCTGTGTCATCAACAAACTATAGTCAGCCTGTGCCTTGCCATGCAAGCTTTCAGGATTTGGAATACGTTTTAATAGATTGAGAGCACTATCCGGATGTGCCTCCATACAATTTTCTGCAGAAGAGAGAGTCTGCACAACAAAATCCGGAGTTTTCTGACACGAAATTACCCACAATGGTAATATAAACAGGAGTATAAGATTAAAAGCATATTGTCGTAACATAGTCTATTCGAGTTTTGCACAAAAATACGCAAAAAACTCCTAACTCAGTTACCGACAGAGGCGTTTTGTTCTAAACGTTGATGTTCTTCAATAAGCTGCATATTTTCCTTCGCCTTAGAAATGAACTCTTTCACCATTTTATTCATTCTAAAGGAATAAGGAGCATCTTTCATTATATCTTCTATCTGAGGAGTCATTATTGGATAAGGAAGATTGCTACACAACATCATAAAGACGCTCGGTCCTAAGACAGTTTCATAATTATCGGAAATAAACTTTTTCACATACCGATTCATATCATCGACCAACGCTTCTCCTTCTTTAGTCAACTGTTCATGGATATCAGCCAAGTCCGCTCCCTCCATCACCATACGCGCCTCTTTACGTTCAAGTTCTTCAATCTTTATGTCCATCGCATTTTTCTTATCGATGAAATCATAAAGAGCTTCATTGAGCGGGGTACCTTCTGCCGACAATTCGGTATTAGCAATCGTTATTTTGATATTACCCTTTTCAATTACCAAAGGCATAATAGCCTCATTATCCATATAAAGAGTAGCCATCATGATGGAATCTACCACACCTTTCATCGTAAACAAGCCATGAATTACCTCCGCCGAGTCTATTTTCACCCACTTTCCGTCCTCCAAAGTTTTTATAAACAGCATTCTACCGTCAAGGCTACTCACCGATGATACCCCCTCAATCTTATACTTACGGCTACAGGAAGTAAAGATCACGAGGAAAAACAATAAAGGCAAAAACTTATTCACACGTATCTGTTTATAGATTTTCATACTGCAAAGGTACAACGGATTCAGATTTGAATGAAACATTTTATCAATATTTAAAATTTGTAAGACTCTTTTCTTTAATAATCCTTATAAACATCTGTTTTTGGTATGTATTTTCATTTAGTTTACCTAAATTTGCAGACTATGACTTGACAAATAGTCAATAGAAAAGCCTCATGATTCATAATTTATAATTCGTAAACAGAGAGATAGAATGTCAACTTATGCCCCCTTTGCCAAACCGCTCTACGTGATGCTAAAACCTGTCGGAGCTGTATGCAATCTTGCATGCGATTATTGTTACTATTTAGAAAAATCCAAATTATACAAAGAAAATCCGAAACATGTAATGAGCGAGGAACTCCTTGAAAAATTCATAGAGCAATACATTAACTCGCAAACAATGCCACAAATACTCTTCACATGGCATGGTGGAGAGACATTGATGCGCCCGCTTTCTTTCTATAAAAAAGCGATGGAACTGCAAAAGAAATACAGCCGGGGACGCACTATTGACAATTGCATACAAACCAACGGCACAATGCTGACGGATGAATGGTGTGAATTCTTTCGCGAAAACAATTGGCTGGTAGGCGTGTCTATCGACGGGCCACAAGAATTTCATGACGAATACCGGAAGAATAAACAAGGAAAACCTTCTTTCGTAAAAGTAATGCAGGGTATCAATCTACTCAAGAAACATGATGTACAATGGAATGCAATGGCGGTAGTCAACGATTATAATGCCGATTATCCATTAGATTTTTATCATTTTTTCAAAGAACTCGATTGTCACTATATACAATTTGCCCCTATCGTAGAACGTATTTTCGAACATGCCGACGGACGTCAACTGGCTTCACTTGCCGAACAGGAAGAAGGAAAGCTCGCTGATTTCTCAGTCACTCCGGAACAATGGGGAAACTTTCTTTGTACTTTGTTTGACGAATGGGTGAAAGAAGATGTAGGCAATTACTACATACAGTTATTCGACTCTACACTCGCCAACTGGGTCGGTGAGCAGCCGGGAGTGTGCTCTATGGCTAAAAACTGTGGTCATGCCGGTGTCATGGAGTTTAACGGGGATGTATATTCCTGTGATCATTTTGTATTTCCGGAATATAAATTAGGCAACATCTACAATAAAACTCTGGTAGAAATGATGTATAGCGAAAAGCAAAATGCTTTCGGACAAATGAAACAAAATTCTCTGCCAACACAATGTAAAGAGTGCGAATTCTTATTTGCATGTAATGGAGAATGTCCTAAAAACCGCTTTATCCGAACTTCCAACGGAGAATCCGGATTGAATTATTTATGCAAAGGTTATTATCAATTCTTTAAGCACGTAGCCCCTTATATGGACTTCATGAAAAAAGAACTGATGAACCAACGCCCGCCGGCAAATATAATGGAGGCACTGAAAAAGAGAGAGGGGAAAATGGAGAAGGGAGAATTATTATAAATCATAAGTCGTAAATAGATTGTAAATCAATTATAAATCATAAATTAAAAAGATGAATAAACTAAAACTTTGGGGACTGGCGCTTATGACGCTGGTTGTTGGTTCCGCTAAAGCGGATGAAGGAATGTGGTTGTTACAATTAATGCAACAACAAAATTCCATCGACATGATGAAAAAACAAGGATTGAAACTGGAAGCAAACGACCTTTACAATCCAAACGGGATATCCCTAAAAGATGCAGTAGGTATCTTTGGCGGAGGCTGTACAGGAGAGATTATCTCTCCGGAAGGCCTTATTCTGACAAATCATCATTGCGGATATGCCTCTATCCAACAACATAGCTCGGTAGAACATGATTACCTGACAGATGGCTTTTGGGCTACTTCAAGAGACAAAGAATTACCTACTCCGGGCTTAAAATTCACATTTATCGAACGGATCGAAGACATTACCGATCTGGTAAATCAAAAAATAGAATCGAAAGAAATCACAGAAGCTCAATCATTTACAACAGCTTTCCTCAATAAGTTGGCAAAAGAGCTTTGTGAAAAAAGCGATCTGAACGGCAAACCGGGAATCGTGCCTCAAGCTCTGCCTTTCTATGCAGGCAATAAATTCTACATGTTTTACAAGAAAGTGTATCCGGACGTACGCATGGTAGCTGCTCCTCCCTCATCTGTCGGTAAATTCGGTGGTGAAACGGATAACTGGATGTGGCCACGCCACACCGGCGATTTCTCCATGTTCCGCATTTATGCCGATGCAAATGGTGAACCGGCCGAGTATAGCGCAAGTAATGTACCGTTAAAAACAAAAAAACATCTTGCTATCTCTCTCAAAGGGCTGAAAGAAGGAGACTATGCCATGATTATGGGGTTCCCGGGAAGTACCAGCCGTTACCTTACCGTATCGGAAGTAAAAGAACGAATGAACTCAACCAACGAACCGCGCATACGGATACGTACAGCCCGTCTCAACGTGTTGAAAGAAGTAATGAACGCCAGCGACAAAACACGTATCCAATACGCCAACAAATACGCAGGCTCCTCCAACTACTGGAAGAACTCTATCGGCATGAACAAAGCCATCATCGACAATGATGTATTGGGAACAAAAGCAGCGCAGGAAGAACGTTTCGCTAAGTTTGCCAAAGAGAAAAACAATCCGGCTTACATGAATGTAGTAAAAGAGATAGATGATGCGGTAGCCATCACTGCTCCTCTTGTATATCAGGCCACTTGCCTGACAGAATCATTCTTCGCCGCCATTGAGTTCGGCAGTCCTTACCAAATCATGGAGAAACTGGAAAAAGCATTGGAAGAGAAGAATGATTCGGCAGTCAATGCCAACATCAAAGTTTTGGAAAACGTTTTTGCCAGTATACACAATAAGGATTATGACCATGAAGTAGACCGTAAAGTAGCCAAAGTTCTGTTCCCGCTTTATGCTGAAATGATTCCTGCAGAACAGCGTCCGGCTTTCTACAGTACGATTGAAAAAGAATATAAAGGAGATTACAATAAGTTCATCGACGCAATGTACGATTCGTCTATCATGGCTAATCAGGCCAATTTTGATAAATTCATCAAAAAACCGACTGTAAAAGCCATCAAAAAAGACTTGGCTACTCAATATTCGCGTGCAAAATATGAAAGTCTGATGTCACTCAGTTCTGCACTCAAAGCGGAAAACGAAAAATTGGCTTCTTTGCATAAAACCTATATCCGTGGTTTGGAGGAGATGAAACTTCCTGTTCCCTCTTATCCCGATGCAAACTTTACCATCCGTCTGACATACGGGAATGTAAAACCATACAGCCCGAGAGACGGTGTGTTCTATAAATTCTATACGACAACGGACGGTATCATTGAAAAAGAAGACCCCGAAAACCGGGAATTCAACGTACCTGCCAAATTAAAAGAATTAATCGAGAAAAAGGACTTCGGAAGATATGCCATGCCTAACGGTGACATGCCGGTTTGCTTCCTGTCCACTAATGACATTACCGGAGGTAATTCAGGAAGCCCGGTATTGAACGAAAACGGTGAGCTGATCGGTTGTGCATTTGATGGCAACTGGGAGTCGTTGAGTGGAGATATCAATTTCGATAATGACCTGCAGCGTTGTATCAACCTGGATATTCGTTATGTGCTCTTCATCCTCGAGAAACTGGGTGGTTGCGGACATTTGATTAACGAAATGACCATTGTAGAATAATTATTCAATATGTGAAACCGTTATTATTGATGAAAAAACAATTATTAATAGCCGTCCTTTCTCTTGCAGTCTTCACAGCCCGTGCCGATGAAGGTATGTGGATGTTGACCGATTTACAGGCACAGAATGCCGCCGTCATGAGAGAATTAGGACTGGAAATACCGATTGAAGAAGTATATAGCCCCAACGGAATTGCCCTCAAGGATGCAGTTGTACACTTTGGCGGCGGTTGTACCGGTGAAGTTATTTCGGCAGAAGGTCTGGTATTGACTAATCATCATTGCGGCTATGGAGCTATCCAGCAACACAGCAGTGTAGAGCATGATTACCTGACAAATGGATTCTGGGCAATGAACAGGAATGAAGAATTGCCGTGCAAAGGATTGACTGTCACCTTTATCGACCGTATTTTAGACGTTACCCCTTATGTAAATGAACAGTTAAAAACAGATGAAGATCCGAATGGGACCAATTATCTCTCTCCCAAATATCTGGAGAAAGTAGCCAAACGTTTTGCCAAAGCAGAAAACATTGAAGTAACCCCGGCAACCAAATTAGAGTTAAAGGCTTTCTATGGCGGCAATCGCTATTATCTTTTCGTAAAAACAGTGTATAGCGATATCCGTATGGTAGGAGCACCTCCTTCTTCAATAGGCAAATTCGGTGCTGATACAGACAACTGGATGTGGCCTCGTCATACAGGAGATTTTTCTCTGTTCCGTATCTATGCCGATAAAGACGGTAACCCTTCAGAGTATTCGAAAGAGAACATCCCCTTGAAAGTAAAAAAACACCTGACAATCAGTCTTGCAGGTATACAGGAAGGTGACTTTACCTTTGTTATGGGATTCCCGGGACGTAACTGGCGCTATATGATTTCCGATGAAGTGGAAGAACGTATGCAGACCACCAACTTCATGCGTCATCATGTTCGCGGCGCACGTCAAGAGGTATTAATGGAACAAATGCTGAAAGATCCGGCCGTACGTATTCACTATGCCAGCAAATATGCCTCTTCCGCCAATTACTGGAAAAATGCAATCGGTATGAATGAAGGTTTGGTCCGTCTTAAAGTGTTGGATACCAAGCGTGCCCAACAAGAGCAACTTTTGGCACGCGGGCGTGAAAAAGGAGATGACTCTTACCAAAAAGCATTCGATGAAATACGCTCTATCGTAGCCCACCGCAGAGATGCAATGTACCACCAGCAAGCTATCAACGAAGCACTGGTTACTGCGTTGGATTTCATGAAAATACCATCTACTACGGCATTGACTGCGGCACTGGAGAAAAAAGACAAGGAAAAAATCCAAAAGGCCCTTGATGACTTAAAAGAAAAGGGTGAGAAGTATTTTGCTTCCGTGCCCTTCCCGGAAGTGGAAAAGTTGGTAGGAAAACAGATGCTGAAAACTTACATGGGTTATATACCGAAAGATCAGCGCATTGGCATATTCAAAGTGATAGACACCCGCTTCAAAGGAAACAGCGATGCGTTTATAGATGCCTGTTTCAAATATTCTATTTTTGGAAATAAAGAGAATTTCGAGAAATTCCTTAAAAAGCCAAGCTTGAATAAGATGGATAAGGATTGGATGATTCTCTTTAAATATTCCATCACAGACGGATTGATGCAAACAGCATTAGCCATGCATGACGCCAATAAAAACTATGATGCCGCCCATAAGATTTGGGTGAAAGGAATGATGGACATGCGTAAAGAAGCCGGTATCCCGATTTATCCGGATGCAAACTCCACACTGAGATTAACCTATGGCAAAGTGGCCTCATACGAACCGGCCGATGGAGCCGTATACCAATACTACACGACCTTGAAAGGTGCCATGGAGAAAGAAGACCCCGACAACTGGGAATTTGTCGTACCTGCCAAACTGAAACAGCTATACGAAGCAAAAGACTACGGCCGCTATGCCATGAAAAATGGCGAAATGCCGGTTTGCTTTATTGTAGATACAGATAATACAGGAGGAAATTCCGGTAGTCCGGTATTCAATGGAAAAGGACAATTGATAGGTACCGGTTTCGACCGTAACTATGAAGGTCTTACCGGTGATATCGCCTTCCGCCCTTCTTCTCAACGTGCAGCCTGTGTAGACATTCGCTATACACTCTTTATCATCGAAAAATATGCAGGAGCTTCACATATCATAAAAGAAATGGATATCAGTGATTAGCGGTTCAG
>NZ_HF991057.1:0-8665 GCF_000432295.1 Bacteroides sp. CAG:189 | reverse complement strand
CAGCGATAGGTGATTAGTGACTGCGCTATATGCCGTATGACACTAATCACCAATCACTAACCACTAAACCGTTAATCACTAAATAAACTCTTCTACCAAATACATTTCATCCAGAAATTCTTCCATTGTCTGCTGCAAATTTTCCACAGCTTCCTCAGGAGAGTCTCCATACGCATTACATTGTATATTCACGACAAGCCAAGCATAATAACCTCCGTCAGAGGTACGTTCTAATATATAGTCCGTTCTTTTTAATTTCATATCGGCAAATAATTTGTTAATGTAGGTATATTTACTATTGATTGATGATCTGCTAACTTTTCCAATTCATCAATGATGTGGCGTTCGCTACTACGCGCCCAGTAGATAAATTCCCGATTAGGGCAATAGGTTTCCGAAAACCGGAGTAACGATTCCAATTCGAACGAGTCGCTCATAATTCCCGCACCGGAGCGAACTGCGTCATGTGCATTGCAGTCCTGTTCGATATGGGCAGGCACCATCAATACCGGCTTACCTAAGTACATGGCTTCACAGATAGACTCAAAACCGGCCGTACTGGCATAGGCACTACACCCTGCCATGTAATTAAGAAACTTCACATCATCGATCCGATGAAAACTCAGTGTTTCATCTACATGCATCTCCTCTTCAACATCAGCTTTATCCCAAAAGAAATGCAAGGATATTTCAGGATGAGTTGTATGAAAAGCCTCCACGCTGTCCGAAAATCCGGAATTCACCATATAGCCATGGATATAATGTCCCGTTTCCGGACGGATAGCCGCCACTTCCTGCCTGAGTAAAGGAGGAACGACCACAATATTATTCACCGGATCTTGGGCCATCTTACGAAAAGACAAGGCCAACCGTTTTTCTGCTTTCAAACTTGTCATCCGGGTAAAAAAGCGAAGCAAAAACAATTGTACCGGGCTCTTTTTCGGAAATTCAAACTCACGATGCAAAAACAAATATTGATGGCCGATACATATATACGGAACGGAGGGACGGAAGAATGCATAGGTAAGGCCGGTTAAAAGTTCGTAGAAGTTGATCACAACTTCCGCCCCTGTCTCCCTGATCCGTTGGTTTATATAACACATACTCCGGAAATATTCCGGTAAATGTATGAGATTATAGACAAAACTCTTTTTTAAATCAGCCCGTTTGTTATCTGGTGCAGGCATGAAGTTCGGACTAAGAAAACGCTTCACCGGCGCTTGTATATTACGGTTAAAGAATCCCGGCAAAGTACGCGACGAACTCTTGCCAACGAGTACCTCCACCACTTCGTGCCCATTACGCCGTAATATCTCTTCAAGCGTCAGCGCTTGGGTCAAATGCCCTCTCCCTTCCCCCTGGACAATAAATAAATATTTCATGAGGCTATTGTTATTTGTTCGGTTTCTTTTTCTTTCAACTCTCTGTCAGGCATCGACATACTATCAAAATAACGCACGCTCCAGTTTCCATCCTCGTCTTCCGTCAAAGCCGAAAGCGTCTCTACCCAATCACCGGAATTCAGATAATGGATATCATCATAATATGTATTGGCAGGATGATGAATGTGCCCGCAAATGACTCCATCACATTTTCTGGCCCTTGCCAACGTCACCAACTCCTTTTCAAAATCAGAAACATAAGAAACGGCCGATTTCACTTTATTCTTGATAGACTGGGAAAGCGAATAATAGGGTTTCCCCTGCTTCATTCTCCGGGCATTGTATACCTTGTTGAGCCAAAGCAAAAACGTGTATCCGGTATCCCCCAACTTTGCAAGCCACTTCATACGGGTAGTCACCGTATCAAAAATATCTCCGTGCGTCACATAGTAGCGCCTGCCATGACTTTCATAAATGCAGTCTTTAACAATCTGTATATTATAAAAGTTCAACGGTGCCAGATTATCAAGAAAATCGTCATGATTACCACGGACATAGATAACCTGCGTACCGAAATTTTCCATCATCTTCATTATCACTTTGAAGAAATCCGTATGCTTCGCTTTCCACTTGCTTAAACCACTTTTTTGTAAATGCCATCCGTCAATGATATCTCCATTCAATATCAAACGGTCGCAATTGATTGATTTAAGAAAACGGGTTACCTCCTCAGTTTTGGAGTGCTGGGTCCCCAGATGAATATCCGAGAGGACAACGGTGGGATAATACGTGCGTAAATACATAATCTTTGAATTTTTCGATATACAAAAGTCAGTATTCGGCATTACAACCAGATGTCTGCAAGATTACTATTTTATGAACAAAAACCGCATTCCAGCGTTATATATTTAAAAATAGTAATTATATTCGCAGCCTGAAAAGGCTGGTAATTCATTTTAAGAAAGGAAAAATCATGGAAAAATTTGATGAATTAATACAGTCACCGGTTCCCGTATTGGTAGATTTCTTCGCAGAATGGTGCGGTCCTTGTAAGGCAATGAAGCCTATACTCGAAGAAGTAAAATCTAAAGTAGGAGATACAGCACGCATTGTTAAAATTGACGTAGACCAGCACGAACAACTGGCAGCCAGATTTAAGATACAAGCCGTACCTACATTTATATTATTCAGTAACGGAGAATCGGTATGGCGTCACTCCGGAATGATACATGCCAGCGAACTGACAGGAGTAATAGAACAGTATTCACATAAAAATTAAGAATGAAGAAAGTATTAGCTATGGTAGCTTTCGTCATGATTGGCGTCATCGTTTACGCTTTCAATGACGAAAACAAAATAAATGTAGATCAACAAAGTAAAAAAGAGGTAAAAAGTGGTGAAGTCATTATGATGAATAAAGAAATGTTCATCAAAGATGTATTCGACTACGAAAAAAGTGAAGAATGGAAATACAAAGGTGACAAACCTGCCATTATCGACCTCTACGCCGATTGGTGCGGTCCTTGCCGCATGACAGCTCCCATCATGAAGTCGTTGGCCAAAGAATACGACGGAAAAATTGTAATTTATAAAGTAAATGTAGATAAAGAAAAAGAATTGGCAGCTTTGTTCAATGCAACAAGCATCCCTCTTTTCGTATTTATCCCCATGAACGGAGAGCCTCAGCTTTTCCGTGGTGCGGCAGATAAAGCCACCTACCAAAAAGCGATAGACGAATTTCTATTAAAATAGCAGTAAAATAGTGGGTTAATGATAAGTGATTAGCAAGTTGCGCTGTAATCCGCAAGGCACTAATCACTTATCATTAATCCATTATTTATAATATCCCACCGGATGATTCATCAACGCCAATTGGCTCTCTTTCAATTTCAGTACACTTTTCAGTTTTGCAGTATCCATCGAAGCACGCGGTACAGTCGCCAGATTAGCTGCGGCACAGAAAATAGAAATATTCTGTGAAACGATACCGGCATCCACCGCCCCCATCAATTGAGTATGGGTATTCTTTGCATCGCCCAGACGTGACAAATCACTGACCAGTAACAGAGACACCGGTGCTGTTTTTACAAAAGCCTGCCCACCTGCTACGGCATCACGATGATCACCCTCGGCAACCAAGTTCAACTGATGCGCTTTGGCATCATACAAATAAGTACCCTGCGGCAACACGACGTAAACATCTACATCCTGCTTGTTCATCGCCGACGGTGCCGTACGTTTCCCATCCGCCGGGCGATTTACACCATTGGCAGCCCATAACAAATCCGATAAATCGGCAGAAGTCAATGCTTTGGCAGCATATTCACGAGTAGAATGACGTTCAGACAATGCATTCATCACCGATCCCGAACGGTTCATGTTGGGTTTGGGCAGTTTGATTACTTTCTCAGCAGCAAAAGCAGCTACCGAAACCAATAGACACAATAATAACAATTGTACTTTTCTCATAATCTGTGAAATTAAAATTGATGCACAAATATAACCGTATCTTATTGATTCCTTGCATCCTATAAGAAAGTTTAATAAAAAAAGGCCTGTACCTTTCTGAAGATACAAGCCTTTCATCCATTTACGAATTATACTGATTATTTCTTTCCGAAATAACGGTTGTAAAGTCCCTCGAAACCTTTACCGTGACGAGCTTCGTCCTTACACATTTCATGAACCGTATCATGAATAGCATCCAGGTTCAATGCTTTAGCACGTGTAGCGATACGTTTTTTGTCTTCGCAAGCACCGGCTTCGGCATTCATTCTCTTTTCAAGGTTAGTTTTGGTATCCCATACGCAGTCACCCAGCAATTCTGCAAATTTAGAAGCGTGCTCTGCTTCTTCCCAAGCATAACGCTTGAAAGCTTCAGCTACTTCCGGATATCCTTCGCGATCAGCCTGACGGCTCATTGCCAAGTACATACCAACTTCTGTACACTCACCCATGAAATGGTTATTCAAATCCTTGATCATCTCTTCGTCACAACCTTTGGCAACACCGATTACATGTTCGTCAACAAAAGTAAGAGCACCACCTTCAGATTCAACAACTTCTACGAACTTGCTTGCAGGAGCTTTACACAAAGGACATTTCTCAGGAGCTGCGTCACCTTCATAAACGTAACCGCAGACAGTACATCTAAATTTTTTCATTTTGTCTTTAATTTTAATTAATTAGTCAATACGTATCTTTTCTTAAACAATTCTTACAAACACCCTTATAATAATAATGTATTTCTTTCACTTCGTGCCCATCTATTTGAGTTTCTTCCACCTCTCTCACCTCTCCCGGAAAAGCCAGATCATAAATTTTCCCACACTTTTTACACAAGAAATGTGCATGTTGTGAAGTATCTGCATCGAAGTTGGCATTCCGATCGTCAATCGTAAGCATCAAAGCAGCACCTTGCTCTGAAAACAAATTCAGTGTATTATAAACGGTTGTTTTCGAGAGTGTTGGCATCGAAGGAGATAATGCCGTATATATTTCATCGGCCGATGGATGCGTACGATGCTCCATCAAATACTCCATAATAGCAATACGCTGCATAGAAGGTTTTATACTGTATTTTAATAACCGATCATATGATTTCATCATTTCCCCTTTCCAAAATTGTAATCAGTACAATTTTAAATCTGATGCAAAGATAAAGATTTCTTTTGTTACCGCAAACAATTCAAAGATAAATTTCACAAAAAACATGCGACAAATTATCCGGATCATCAGAATATGGCAGTAAACAGGCAGAATCTGGCAGTTAATCTTATTAAAGATATACATTCATATATATAAGAAAGCTATTTAGTATTTATCGCACGATTTTCTCAAAACTATTTCCTACTTTTGCAACAAAATAAGATTATTATCATCGTTCATATGTCAAAAGAAGCATGCTATACATGGTAAAGAGCCCCATTGGCATATTGACAAATTAAAGAATTACTCATTATGAACTACGGATTTGTAAAAGTAGCGGCAGCAGTACCCCGGGTGAAAATAGCAGACTGTAAATACAACGCCGGACAATTGGAAAGCTTAATTGCCATTGCAGACGGTAAAGGAGTACAGATTATCACATTCCCTGAAATGTGTATCACAGCCTATACTTGCGGTGATTTGTTCGGGCAGCAACTTTTATTGGAAGAGGCCGAAATGGGGCTGATGCAAATACTGAATAATACCCGCCAACTGGACATTATCTCTATCTTGGGAATGCCGATAGCGGTAAATTCTACCGTTATCAATGCAGCCGTAGTCATTCAGAAAGGGAAAATCTTGGGAGTAGTCCCCAAAACTTATCTTCCGAACTATAAAGAATTTTATGAACAACGCTGGTTTACTTCCGCCCTACAAGTGGCAGAAGACAACGTACGCCTATGCGGACAGATAGTACCGATGGGAACTAATCTGCTCTTTGAAACTTCCGATACCACTTTCGGTATTGAAATCTGCGAAGATCTGTGGTCTACCATTCCTCCCAGCTCAACGTTAGCGCTCCAAGGTGCGGAAATCCTGTTCAACCTTTCTGCCGATAACGAAGGTATCGGTAAACATAGTTATCTCCGCTCGCTCATCAGCCAGCAGTCGGCACGGTGCATTGCAGGGTATGTCTTCTCTTCCTGCGGATTCGGAGAATCGACCACTGATGTCGTTTTTGCCGGGAACGGTCTTATCTACGAGAATGGCAGCGAGTTGGCTCATAATAAGCGTTTTAGTCTCGAAGAGCAATTGGTAATCAGCGAAATAGATGTAGAACGTTTACGTGCTGAACGTCGTATCAATACGACATTTGCCGCAAGTAAAGGCACTGTCCCTTCCGGTAAGAAGCCACTGCGTATCACAACGGAATTCGTAAACAGCAAAGAATTGAATCTGACACGTACTTTCGATATGCACCCGTTTGTCCCGCAGGGAGAAACGTTGAACGAACGTTGTGAAGAGGTGTTTTCCATACAGGTAGCCGGACTGGCACAACGCCTGGTTCACACAGGAGCCAAGACTGCCGTGATCGGTATTTCGGGAGGACTGGATTCTACGCTTGCCTTGCTTGTCTGCGTGAGAACTTTCGATAAATTGGAGCTGCCCCGTAAAAACATTATCGGAGTCACTATGCCGGGATTCGGTACCACCGACCGGACTTATCATAATGCGCTTTCGTTAATGAAATCCTTAGGAATTACGATTCGGGAGATCAGTATCAAGGAAGCATGTATACAGCACTTCAAAGATATAAATCACAATATAAACATACATGATGTAACTTATGAAAACTCCCAGGCACGTGAACGCACGCAAATATTAATGGATATAGCCAACCAAACATGGGGAATGGTAATCGGAACCGGTGATTTGTCGGAACTGGCATTAGGATGGGCTACCTACAATGGCGACCACATGTCAATGTACGGTGTCAATGGCAGTGTCCCAAAAACATTAGTGAAATATCTGGTAAAATGGGTGGCGGAGAATGACATAGATGAAGAGTCACGTATCACCTTGCTCGATATCGTAGAGACACCTATCAGTCCGGAACTGATCCCTGCAGATGAAAATGGAGAGATACAACAAAAAACAGAGGATCTGGTAGGTCCTTATGAATTGCACGATTTCTTCCTCTACTATTTTATGCGCTTCGGATTCCGGCCATCCAAGATATATTATTTGGCAAATATAGCATTCAAAGATATTTATGACGAAGAAACAATCAAGAAGTGGCTTTCCACTTTCTTCCGTCGTTTCTTCAATCAGCAATTCAAACGTTCCTGCCTGCCCGACGGCCCCAAAGTGGGCAGTATCTCTATCAGCCCGCGAGGTGACTGGAGGATGCCCAGTGATGCAAGTTCCGCTACATGGCTTAAAGAAATAGAGAACCTATAAGCAGGAAGAATATCTTCAATACTTACAATGACTGCTTATATAGGAATAACAACGGAAAAAGACAACTGATTTAGGTTATAAAAAGAATTCATCCTATTGAAACGATTGGTTTCAATAGGATGAAACTCATGGTTCCATATAATGGAAACGGGTAGTTCCAATAGGATGAAACAAACTGTTTCAATCCGATGAAACAAGTCCGATAACAGAATCAAAGCACCCCTTTGCTGGATGGTAATTCAAAGTGATAGATATCCCGCTTCAGCGCCATCTTCAATGCACGGGCTAATGCTTTGAAGATGCCTTCAATTTTATGATGCTCATTCTGTCCTTCCGCTTTTATATTCAAATTCATTTTTGCGGCATCGCTCAACGATTTGAAAAAGTGCAAAAACATTTCCGTAGGCATCTCTCCTATTTTCTCACGTTTGAATTCTGCATCCCATACTAACCAGGGACGCCCACCGAAGTCAAGGCACACCTGACAAAGACAATCATCCATAGGGAGAGCGTAACCGTATCGCTCAATCCCCCGCTTACTCCCCAAAGCCTGATAAATGCATTCGCCTAAAGCAATAGCAGTATCTTCAATGGTATGATGTTCGTCCACTTCAAGATCGCCTTTCACTTTGATAGTCAGATCCATTCCGGAATGCTTTCCTATCTGTTCGAGCATATGATCAAAAAAGCCAAGCCCTGTAGAAATATCACAAACCCCATTGCCATCGAGATTTAAAGCAACAAAAATATCGGTTTCTTTCGTTGTACGTTTCACTTCCGCTTTACGTTCACCGGCAAAAAGATATTCGGCAATCTTATCCCAATCGGTAGTAGCTAAAGCACAAACCGATTCAAGACCTTTTTCTTCCAACAGTTCGGTAGAGTCTTGCAGATAGATGGCCCGGCAACCTAAATTTTTAGCCAGTTCTACATCCGTAGGACGATCACCGATAACAAAACTACCCGCCAGATCATAGTCCGGGTGATCGATATATTTCGTCAACATTCCGGTACGGGGTTTACGGGTCGGTGCATTATCTTCGGGAAAGCTGCGGTCTATCAGGATCTCATCGAATGTTATTCCTTCACCGGCCAACGTCTTTAACATAAGATTATGTGCCGGCCAGAAAGTTTCCTCTGGAAAAGAATCTGTTCCCAATCCGTCCTGATTAGTGACCATTACAAACTCGAAGTCAAGCTTACTACGGATAAAACCTAAATTACGAAACACCTTCGGATAGAACTCCAATTTTTCCAATGAATCGAGTTGGTAATCCACAGGTGGTTCTATAACCAAAGTGCCATCCCGGTCGATAAACAATATTTTCTTCTTCATGATTAATAATTATTTAGAAATGGGGGCCTCTCCCCAACCCTCTCCGTAGGAGAGGGAG
>NZ_HF991056.1:137374-154372 GCF_000432295.1 Bacteroides sp. CAG:189 | reverse complement strand
ACTTATCATGGAATTCGAAAAAGAATTCGGTATCTCTATTCCTGATGACCAAGCTGAAAAGATTGGTACTGTAGGTGACGCTGTATCTTACATCGAAGAACACGCTAAGTAAATCGGATTTCATCAATATGGAATTAAAAAGAGTTGTAGTAACAGGTCTGGGCGCCATTACTCCCGTTGGCAATAGTGTACCCGAATTTTGGGAAAATCTTGTGAACGGGGTTAGTGGAGCAGGGCCTATTACTCATTTCGACGCTTCGCTATTCAAGACCCAATTTGCATGTGAGGTAAAGAACTTCGATGCAACCAAATATATCGACCGTAAAGAAGCACGCAAAATGGACCGGTACACACAATTAGCTGTTGCCGTAGCCCAAGAAGCAGTATCAGATTCTGGTCTTGATATCGAAAATGAAGATTTGAACAGAATCGGTGTTATTTTCGGTGCAGGTATCGGTGGTATTCGTACGTTCGAAGAAGAAGTAGGCAACTACGCTCTTCATCAGGAAAACGGTCCGAAATTCAATCCGTTCTTCATTCCCAAAATGATCTCGGATATTGCGGCCGGACAGATTTCCATCATGTACGGTTTCCATGGTCCTAATTATGCAACCTGTTCTGCATGTGCCACTTCCACCAATGCCATCGCTGACGCATTCAATCTTATCCGTCTGGGTAAAGCGAATGTAATCGTATCCGGTGGTTCGGAAGCAGCAATTGCTGCCGCCGGTGTAGGAGGTTTCAATGCAATGCACGCTTTATCAACCCGCAATGATTCTCCGGAAACTGCATCACGCCCGTTCAGCGCAAGCCGTGACGGATTCGTCATGGGTGAAGGCGGCGGTTGTCTGATTCTTGAAGAATTGGAGCATGCAAAAGCACGCGGTGCAAAAATTTATGCAGAAGTAGCCGGTGTAGGTATGTCAGCAGATGCGCATCACCTCACAGCCTCACATCCCGAAGGATTGGGAGCCAAGTTAGTGATGCTGAATGCATTGGAAGATGCCGAAATGGATCCGAAAGCAGTTGATTATATCAACGTACACGGAACATCTACTCCCGTAGGTGATATCTCGGAAGCAAAAGCTATTAAAGAAGTTTTCGGTGATCATGCCTTTGAATTGAACATCAGTTCGACAAAATCAATGACAGGTCACTTATTGGGTGCTGCCGGTGCGGTAGAATCTATTGCCAGCATCCTGGCTATCAAAAATGGCATCGTACCTCCGACTATCAATCACGAAGAAGGCGACAATGACGAAAACATTGACTATAACCTTAATTTCACTTTCAACAAAGCACAGAAACGTGAAGTTAATGTTGCCCTGTCCAATACATTCGGATTTGGCGGTCACAATGCTTGTGTAATCTTTAAGAAATACGCAGAGTAATATCGTGTTACGAAACCAAATAGACAAGATAAGGCTCCTGTTCTGTAAGGACAGAGAGTCTTATCTTTGTTTTTATAGGATACTTGGATTCTATCCTCGCAATATCCATCTTTACGAACAGGCACTCCTGCACAAGTCTACTTCCATCCGTTCGGAAAAAGGACGCCCTCTAAACAATGAACGTCTCGAATTCTTGGGCGATGCCATCCTTGATGCCATTGTAGGAGATATCGTTTATAAACACTTCGAAGGGAAGCGGGAAGGGTTCTTAACCAATACCCGGTCTAAGATCGTTCAGCGTGAAACATTGAATAAGTTGGCCGTACAAATCGGGCTCGACAAGCTCATCAAGTACTCTACCCGGTCTTCATCTCACAACAGTTACATGTACGGCAATGCATTTGAGGCATTCATCGGTGCCATTTACCTTGACCAAGGATATGAACGTTGCAAACGCTTTCTTGAAGAGAGAATTATCCGTCCCTATATCGACCTGGATAAATTATCCAAGAAGGAAGTGAACTTCAAATCCAAACTGATCGAATGGAGCCAAAAGAATAAAGTAGAGGTATCTTTTGAACTCATCGAACAATTTTTCGATAAAGAAAGCAATCCGGTATTCCAAACAGAAGTACGCATTGAAGGACTTCCTGCAGGTACAGGCACAGGGTATTCTAAAAAAGAATCACAACAAAACGCAGCTCAAATGGCACTTAAGAAAATTAAGACACCGGATTTTATGGCAAGCATAAACGAAGCCAAAATGCTACATTCTCAAAAGGAAGAGATAACAGAAGCCGTATGCGAACAAACGGAAGAAACAGTGATCCCCGAAAAACTCATGCAAGAGGAGCCTGCCAAAGAACACAAATTGTCCGAAACGACATTCGACGAAAACTAAGTTTATCCGAAGCAAATCCCCATACGACGTCCTTGCACCACCAGATCATGGTCTTCAGTGACCAGCTTTAACTTACCGGCCACTTCATTCAAAGGAAGAGAAGATATTTCGTCCCCTTTCAAAGCAATCATACGGCCGAATTGCCCATCAGCAATCAGTTCGGTAGCATGCCCTCCCATCCGTGTGGACAAATTACGGTCAAACGGTGTAGGTGAACCTCCCCGTTGAATATATCCGAGAACAGTCTCACGGGTTTCAATACCGGTTTCGTATTCTATCTCCTGAGCGATATACTCGGCAGCACGTTTCCGCCCGTCCGTCTGAATACCTTCTGCTACAACCACGATGGAATACGGTTTTCCTTTCCTCAAACGGTTCAGGATCACCTCACCGATATTCTTTATATCATAAGGAATTTCCGGAAGAAGAATTACATCCCCTCCACCAGCCATGCCCGAATACAGAGCAATCCAACCGGCTTTATGTCCCATGACTTCAATGACCATCACACGTTTGTGAGAACTGGCAGTGGAGTGTAGGCGGTCGATGGCATCCGTAGCAATACTCACGGCAGAGTCGAATCCGAAAGAGATATCCGTCCCCCAGATATCATTATCAATCGTTTTAGGGACAGAAACAATATTAAGCCCCATCGCGGCAAGCTTGGCTGCTGTTTTCTGTGTTCCATTACCACCGATGCAAACGACGCAGTCGAGCCCTATTTCCTTGATATTATGCTCTATCAAGGCAGGCTTATTCACATCTTCGGCAACTACCCCTCCTTTTTTAAAAGGTTTCTCACGCGAGGTACCCAAAATAGTGCCACCCAAATTAAGCAAACCGGACAATGACTTATCCGTTATCAGCTCTACATCCTTGGTTAACAGACCTTGAAAACCACTATGGATACCGACGACTTCCATACCATAATAATTTATGATACCGCCGACTTCCATACCATAATAATTTATGGCAGTTTTACACACGCCACGAATGGTAGCATTGATGCCGGGACAATCGCCCCCCGAAGTTAAAATTCCAATTCTCATCGCCGTTTATTGTTCTAAAGTTCGGAACTACTCTACTCTTCTTTAACTTTTAACTATTATTTCCGTGGTAAAGATAGAAAAAAAAGATAAATAAGGTTACTTTTGCACGATTAAACATTATCCCAGTAAGAGAAATGAATATCACAAAGATTATAAGACAAGCGTTCAATTCCCGTTTAAAAGAAATAGACCTCTATGCGAGCCAGGCCGGAGAAATACAGCATCGTGTCATGACACGGCTCGTTAACCAGGCTGCCAATACCGAATGGGGAAAGAAGTATGATTATAAATCGATACGAAATTACGAGGAGTTTAAAAGCCGTATCCCTGTACAAACCTATGATGAGATAAAACCTTACGTAGAACGTCTTCGGGCAGGAGAACAGAATCTACTCTGGCCCTCGGAGATTCGTTGGTTTGCCAAGTCTTCGGGAACCACCAACGATAAGAGTAAATTCCTTCCCGTAAGCAAAGAAGCCCTGCAAGATATTCACTACCGCGGAGGAAAAGATGCGGCGGCTCTCTATTTCCGGATAAATCCGGACAGCCATTTCTTCTCCGGCAAAGGATTGATTTTAGGTGGCAGTCATAGTCCGAACTTAAATTCCAATCACAGCCTTGTAGGCGATTTATCTGCCATTCTTATACAAAACGTAAGTCCCCTTATTAATCTGATACGCGTTCCCAGCAAGAAAATAGCTCTGATGAGCGAATGGGAAACCAAGATAGAAGCAATTGCCAACAGCACGATTCCGGTCAATGTTACCAATTTGTCGGGCGTACCTTCATGGATGTTGGTACTCATTAAACGTATTCTCGAAAAAACAGGCAAACAAACATTAGAGGAGGTATGGCCTAACCTTGAAGTATTTTTCCACGGAGGGGTGGCTTTCAATCCTTATCGTGAACAATACAAACAGGTGATCCAATCGCCCGGAATGCATTATGTGGAAACCTACAATGCTTCTGAGGGTTATTTCGGAACGCAGAACGATCTTTCAGACCCGGCCATGCTGTTGATGATCGATTACGGAATATTCTACGAATTCATGCCATTGGAAGAAGTTGGCAAAGAATTTCCCCATACCTGCTGTCTGGAAGAGGTAGAATTGAACAAGAATTATGCAATGATTATCTCTACTTCCTGCGGGTTATGGAGATACATGATTGGCGATACTGTAAAATTCACAAGTAAAAACCCGTATAAGTTCATTATCACCGGACGCACCAAACACTTCATCAATGCCTTTGGCGAAGAACTGATAGTGGATAATGCAGAGAAGGGACTGATTAAAGCCTGTGCAGCAACCGGTGCACAAGTCAGTGATTATAGTGCAGCACCGGTATTCATGGACGAACATGCCAAATGTCGCCATCAATGGCTGATAGAATTTGCGAAAATGCCTGATTCCATCGAGAATTTTGCTGCGATATTGGACGCTACTCTTAAGGAAGTAAACTCCGATTATGAGGCCAAACGCTGGAAAGATATCGCCTTGCAACCACTTGAGGTGATCGTAGCCCGGAAAGGATTATTCCATGATTGGCTGGCCCAAAAGGGCAAATTGGGCGGACAACACAAGATCCCCCGCCTAAGTAATACAAGAGAGTATATCGAAGAAATGCTGGAATTAAATGAAGAATAATGTGACAATATGCCAATGTGTCAATTTGCCAATTGCTATTCAGCATTCAGCATTTAGTATTTAGTATTCAGCATTTAGTATGATAACAGTACGGGTGGTTGACACATACTGACATATTACAACCACAAAAGCGGTGGAATATCACTATCAAATTCTCCCCATTCACCGCTTTCACCTTTTCGAGCAATCAGCTTGTTCATCGGCATTTGAGGGTGAAGGCTCGTCCCCCCGTTTTTATGCACCGTGCAAAAGTTTCTTACGAACGCTGCATACGGGTCGTATGGATAATGCCCAGTGAAGGTAAGCACGCTGCTTACGATTACTGATGTGCCGTGACAGCGCAGCCAATTGGTACATTGGCACATTGTCACATTGTTATAATACCTCCCCCCAACAGCAAGCCATCTTTATAAAAGGCGGCAGCCTGCCCGGGCGCAACAGCTGTAAGAGGTTCAAGAAGCCGGAGATGTAGCAATCCCTCTGTTGTCAACCGCACCTCGCAATGGTTTGCCTGTTTCCGGTAGCGTATTTTTACGATAATATCGTCATGCCCGAACAAACGGGGTTCGTCGATTATGTTCCAATCTTTCAGCCACATCTCCGTCTTCTCAAGAGCCTGCAATGAGGATAAGACGATTTTATTTTCCGCCGGCCATATTTCTTTCACAAATACAGCACGGTTTAAATCGATACCCAACCCTCTACGCTGTCCGATTGTATAAAACGGATATCCGTCATGCCAGGCAATAAAATCCCCCTTTTCATCGACAAATTTTCCTCTTTCAATGCCGGTTGTCGTAAAGCCGGACTGCAAATTCTTTTTCAAAAAACTACGGTAATCCATCGGGCAAAAGCAGACCCCGATACTGTCTTTTTTAGTGGCGGCTTTTTCAAACCCTCTCGCAGCAGCAAAAGCACGTACTTGCGGTTTCGTCATTTCCCCCATTGGCAGCAACATCCTCCGAAGAATATCCTGTTTCAACCCCCATAAAAAGAAAGACTGATCTTTATCCGAATCGGCAGCAGGTGTGATATAATATTTCTCATCCATCCATATTTTGCGCACATAATGTCCGGTGGAAATATAAAAAACACCCATTTCATCGGCCAACATTGCCAACAATGGCCATTTCAGATAATTATTGCAAAGCGTGCAGGGCACGGGAGTATGACCTGCTAAATATTCATCGATAAAATAAGTGACAATACGTTCATGAAATATCTTACGGGCATCGTAAGTTATATGCCTGATACCAAGCCGTGACGCCAATATACGGGCATCTTCCAAATACTCCGTAGAATCATTCAGCTCAAAAAAACGGAAAGTCACTCCTACCACCTCATAGCCGGCGTCCTGCAACAACATGGCAGCAACCGAACTATCGGTCCCGCCACTCATTCCCAACAATACACGTTTCTTTTGCTCCATCATGCCGCAAATTTAAACAAAATCCCGTATCTTTACCTTTTCAAACTAAATAGAATGAAAGAAACAACGCCACATAGCCAACTTGTCATCGTCCTTTCTGAACATCCGGTACTGGGCATGCTGCTCATACCGTATATCGCAGAAAGAACTACAAAGGAAGAACTTTGTCTGATGGAACAAGCTTTCCATCTTTCTCCAAAAGCTGTGGCACAATTGAGCGAAACAGAACAAAAGGCCATTGAAATCGCGTCACACTACACCGAGAAATATTTGATGACGGTCTATTCCAAAGACAAGACGATTCCCAAGTTCCTCCGTAAACTATCCGAAGATCCGGCAAAGTTGAAAAATATCCGCCTGTTCATCGAGAAAAAACTGATAGAAATGATGGAATTGATCCGTACTCATGCCCTGCTTTTATATCAGAAACAAACAGGCAGCAAATTACTCTACTCACATCACGCCTATCATGTACATAGCAAGGACACAGAAGTTCACTTCTCATTTGAAGTGAACGAGCAATCATTCAGCTATCAACTGCAATGTTATAATGAAGGTAAAATCATTCCTCTTATGGAACTAAAACCAGTAATTGTCCTGACCGCCAATCCGGCAATCTTGTTATTGGGCATGGAAGTATACATTTTCCGGCACATAGAGGCAACACGGTTGCTCCCATTTACAAAAAAAACAAAGATTCGCGTAGACGCTTCACTCACCGAAAAATATATCGACAACATTCTCATTCCTATTGCCAGTTATCACACTATCAGCGCGAAAGGATTGGATATCCGCAAGGAAGAGAGACCTTGTGACTGTCTGCTATACGTAGAGGAAACAATCTATTCCACTCCACTTTTAAGATTGAATTTCCGCTATGGGACTGAACTGTTCACACCGCAACCCACCGAAGAAATAAAGAAATTCTTCTCACGGGAAGTTATAGAGGGTAAAAACATCATATACTATTTTCAACGTAACACCGATGTGGAAGAAGAAGCCATACAAATCCTCCAAAACACCGGACTGGAACGTATTAATGATTCTCACTTCAAACTATCGGAGAAAGCACCGGAGAAGAGCATAACCGAATGGATCACCGTACATCGGGCTATGCTACAAAGTTCGTTTATATTGACCAGCGACTTACAAGACACACCGTACTGCCTGGAGGAAATTCACATCGAACAAAGCTATGATGACGGACCGGACTGGTTCGAACTACACATAACGGTGGTCATTGGTAATTTACGAATACCTTTCAGCCGTTTCCGTAAACACATTTTGGAAGAAAAGCATGAATATGCCCTCCCCGACGGACGGATAATTCTACTACCTGAAGAGTGGTTCAGTAAATACGCCAATCTGATGGAAATAGGCATGACACGAGGAAAGAATATCTACGTAAAACGTCCGTTTATGGGCATCGTAGAATCTATCATGGAAAATAATAATCCTAAGGAATTCATTCCTCCCCAATTTCAACAAAAATATCCCGTACCTATAGAAATAAAGGCCCAATTACGCCCGTACCAACAAAAAGGTTACGCCTGGATGATGAATCTTTACGAACAAGGTTTCGGAGGATGTCTTGCCGATGACATGGGATTGGGAAAAACGTTGCAGACACTCACTTTACTACAAAAGATTTACAGCCGCAATCATGATGATAACGACACGGAAAGAGAAAAGACCGAACTCCCGAAAAACAAGAGTGGAATATCGGTGGAATACGAACGGAATCCCATATTAAAAAGCGAGCCGGTCCGTATCGATGAAATGGGGCAATTTGAACTTTTCGGAGATCTGACGAAGGAAAACACATTGAATAAATGTGAAGTTTCCCAACGTACCGCCGAAACTACTCGCAAACCGAGTACACTGATTGTAGTTCCCACCTCACTGTTACATAATTGGAAACGAGAAGCAGCCCGCTTCACCACTCTGTCTATGGCGGAATACAATAGTAATAGCCATTACAAGGAAGGACATCCGGAGCAATTTTTCAATCGTTTTCATCTGATATTCATCTCTTACGGTACCATGCGGAATAAACTCGATGTCCTCCGGCAATACTGTTTCGAGTACATCGTACTGGACGAAAGCCAGAATATCAAGAATAGTGATTCACTAACTTTCCGTTCCGCCATCCAATTGCGCAGCCGCCATCGTCTCGTGCTGACAGGTACTCCTATTGAAAATTCCCTGAAAGATCTTTGGGCACAATTCCACTTCCTGCAACCGGATCTTTTGGGAAATGAAAGTGCATTTACCAAGCAATTCATTAATCCCATCAAGCAAGGGAACAGCCGTATGGAATTACGCCTGCGCCAGCTTATCACTCCCTTTATCCTGCGTAGAAGTAAAAGTGAAGTCGCACCGGAACTGCCACCCCTTACAGAAGAAATTATCTACTGTGACATGCCGGAATCACAAGATGAAATATACCTGCAAGAGAAAAACAGTCTTCGCAATACCCTGTTGCAACTCAGTCCGAATAAAAAACAGCACCAGCAGTTCACGGTACTCAATGGCATTTCCCGATTGCGCCAATTAGCATGTCATCCGCGAATGATATTCTCCGATTATGAAGGAAGTTCGGGAAAACTGGAACAGATCATCGACACTTACAGAACCCTCCGTAGCGAAGGACACAAAGTTCTGATATTCTCCTCCTTCGTCAAACATCTGGAGCTGATAGCTGCGGAATTTCATAAATACGGCTGGCAATATGCCCTACTTACCGGTGCTTCCACCAACCGTCCGGAAGAGATCGCCCGATTCTCACAAACAGAAGAAATACAAGCTTTCCTCATCTCCCTCAAGGCCGGAGGGGTAGGTCTCAACCTGACACAAGCAGATTATGTATTCATCGTAGACCCATGGTGGAATCCCGCCGCCGAAGCACAGGCCATAGCCCGCGCACACCGCATCGGACAAAACAAGCAGGTCATTGCCTATCGTTTCATTACGAAAGACAGTATTGAAGAAAAAATCATCCGGCTACAAGAAGACAAACGGTTGTTGGCCGAAACATTCATCACCGATAGCGAATCGATTCCGACATTGACCGACCAAGAGTGGATCGGTCTGTTAGAATAAGCTAACCTTGTATTTTTTAGTATGATAGATAGACAAACTGTTTTATCTTGTGTAATATCTGACTTAATCAAAAAACAGGTAACCGCCTTATTTAGAGTTTATATTATATTCGCCCCATCAGAATAATATTAACTTTAATCATTCTTGTATTATGAGAAATGTATATTACACTATTCTTGTAGTTGCATGCCTGATAGGTAATTTAACCGCCAAGGCGTCAACAAGGGCGGAGAACAGCTCCGGGTTTACAGACATCAAACTTGATTTGATGAAGGGAAATTTCCTCACTTCCGATGAAATTGCAAACAAAAATCAAGTCACATTTGGCATAGCGATTGCAGAAGACGGTACTCAAACCCGCGTATCAGCAGACGATGCATCTGCCAATATCGTACTAAAAGACTTTAAATACCACAGTGACGAGCATGGTCTCAATCCGGGTACAGCCATTGTAAAAGTACAAGGAGCCGTAAGAATCTCTATTGGAACATGTGCCTGGGGTGGTGATGTGACCATTACAAATGCCGATGGAACAACCGTGGCAAGTATGAATACCAATAATGGAAAATGCTACCACAATGATCAGACTTGTGCTGAAGCATACTACAATGGAGCAGCAACTACGCTTTCCATAAAAGGAGGCAACTATGTGCCCTATATAGCAATTGAAACAGCCAACGATGTTCCTGCAAATTCCAAAATCACCTTTTCTTTAGGTGAATATACCAATGCCGGCACAGCTCCTTCAGAAACTGAAGTGCAGACAGGTGCTACCTACACACTTCCCTTGAACAGAACTTTATATGTGGAAGGTAAAACATTGACAGCTTGGACCGATGGTAACAATAGCTACCAACCGGGTGAAGAAATAACAGTTACCGAAGACTTAGCTTTAACAGCCGTTTTTACTGACAACACCGTATCTCTAAATGATCGGGAAGACGAAGTGACGGTTAGCTGGGATTTTCAACGTAAGAATGGTGCCCCTACTTTAGCCTACGAAAAAGTAACCGGTATCTATGTAGCCCAAACTACCGTTAACGGCCAAGTTATTGATGTAAAAATAGATCTGGATACTACTTCCGGAAAAATAGCCAATGCCGGTTGGACAGACTGGGCACAAATGAATCCAGGTACTATCCTTACTATTCCTGCTGCCAAAAACTGTACAATTTCTTTGGAATCATACAGCGCAACGACCACTACCACTATTGCCGGCGATACCAACTATCAACTATCCGGAAACGTAGCAACCTATGTTTATGGAGGCGATGCTGAAAACATTGATATTGTTATAGGTGATGGTTCTTACTTCAGATACTTCACAGTAGTTTATCCCAAAGTAGAAAGCAATATCCAAGAACGTCCCGTTTATGTGACGGATTTCACTGACTGGCAAAGTTTGTCTTCCAGCAGCGCACCGGCCACTGTTGATCAAACCACTAATTTCAGTAATGAAACTCTCACTTTTACATTTGATGGAGTAACCGTTTCTCCTAATGGAACCAATAGTAAATTCCCTGCTGATGCAATGGGATATGCCATGGCAGAAAAAAATATGGCAGGTACGATCGTTACTTCAAAGCTGAGTAACATCACCCGAGTACGTTTCCGCCATGCTGCCACGGGAAGCAAGCGTGGTTATAAACTGGAAAAGAAAAATGCCACAGATGCTGATTGGGTAGTATTATCCGATGCCGTTGCCGATCCGGCAGGCGGAGCATGGGTGGAATGTGCCGTTAATGAAAACGATGTACAGTTACGTTGGACCAATCTGGCACCTGCTCAAAATGCCTATATGCTCGACCTTGAAATTTATTCCAACGTTGAAATCACCGTACCGCAAGTCACATTGGCAACAAACGTATCGCCCGCAGAAGCCGGAAGTATATCCGTTTCCCCTGTCAGCAGCCAATACGATGAGGGTTCCGAAGTGACGCTGACTGCTAACAAGAATTTCGGCTATAAATTTGCGAAATGGGTGGATGCAGCCAATCAGACGCTCTCCACCGATGCAAGCTACAAACAAATATTAAACGAAAGCATGGTGATCACGGCCGTGTTTGAACAGATAGCGACCTATTCACTCAAAACCAGCGTAGAAGGTGGAGCAAACAGTTATATGATAACCGCTACTCCCGATGCTACCTTAGTAAATGGCGAGAAAATGTATGAAGGAGGAACTCTTGTCACTCTTACGGCAACAGAAAATCCTATTCTGAAATTTACTAACTGGAAAAGCGGAGAAACGACCAATGAACTATCCGTAACCATGGACGATAATAAAGAGTACGTTGCCGTATACAGTGCTTCTGACTATATCGTAGGGTGGGATTTCATCCTAAAAGGCAACAACAGCCGTCCCGCAGACTTCATCTCCACAAGTGAAAATGAAGCAACCGCACTGATTCTTCGCAAAGAAGACGGAACCACTCAAAGCTGGCTGGATAAATCAAAAGAGTCAGGAGGCTACGAGGGTGAACCCGCTGCCGTAAACTGGAAAAACATCTCTGAGAAATATTACTACGAGACCAAAGTAAATGCAGCCGATTTCATCGACATCAAAGTTACTTCCAAAATGCTGTATAATTACAATGCATATTCCGTGCAAAAATTAGAATATTCTTTGGATGGAACCAATTATAAGGAAGCCGCCCGCATCACCCTGACAGGTGCAAAAGCGTGGACACCGTTGGAAGCTACGTTACCCGCAGAATGTAACAATGCAGAGTCACTGCATCTCCGTTGGATTCCTGATTACAGCTCTGATATTGTAGGTACAGCATCCGACAATGACGGTACGGCTATCGGTGCAATTTACATCACCGGAACAGAAAACGGGATTCCTCCGGCAGATCCACCCAAATTGTTATCCAGCATCCCGGTAAACAACGCCGAAGAGATTTCGGCTACAGGACGTATCGTATTGACCTTTGACAGCAAAGTAAAAATGGCAGACGGCGCCGTAGCGACTTTGGGAAATAAAACACTGACTCCGACCGTATCAGGCAAGACAATCACTTTCTCCTATATGGGCTTGGACTACAACACTACTTATACATTCACATTGCCAGCCAATAGTGTATCCAATTTATTCGATAATGAGGTAAAAGAGGATATCACCATCCGGTTTACCACCATTGCCCCTCCGGCAGTGACTCCGGGCATGTATGATGCCATCGTCAGCAATGCCGACGAATTGCTTGAAGCCTTGGCACAAGGTAACGCTGCTTCTACTTCCGGTGCACGTTTCCGCATTTTCCTGCATGACGGGGTTTACGACTTGGGAAGCAAATGCCTGACGGACGTAAAATCGAACATATCACTGATTGGTGAAAGCATGGAAAACACAATGATCGTAAACAAGGCCCCTGCAGAAGGAATCTCTATCAGCGCTACCCTACAGCCAACAGGAGAAAACATATACATGCAGGATATCACCTTGAAAAATGATTATGACTACATAGGAACTACCGGACGTGCAGTATGTCTGCAAGATAAAGGAAACAAAAACGTATACAAGAACGTGCGTATGCTAAGTTATCAGGATACTTACTATTCTAACAACAACCGTATGCGTTCATACTTCGAAGACTCTGAAATTCATGGTACCGTAGACTTCATCTGCGGTGGCGGCGATGTCTTCTTCAACCGTACGTTACTCTATCTGGAAAATCGTTCTGGAAACTGTATTACAGCACCCGCCGGTGATACCGATTGGGGATATGTATTCAATGATTGTATCATCGACGGATACGATGCAAACAAAGGTACATATGCATTAGGACGCCCTTGGCAAGGTGCTCCGATGAGTGTATGGATTAATACGACGATGAAGGTTATTCCAAAAGCAGAAGGATGGAGTGATATGAGCGAAACGATTATTCCGAAATTATTTGCGGAATACAACAGCCACACAGAAAGTGGTATGGCAGTAGATTGCAGTGCCCGTAAAACGAAATACACCGGTGGAACCATCCCGTACAGCCCTGTACTTTCAGCAGAAGAAGCCGCCCGCTTTACCCTTGAAAACGTATTGGGTGGCAGCGATTCCTGGCAACCGGCTTTATTGACCGAACAGGCTGCGGCTCCGATTCTGACAGTCAACGGTTCTACTCTTACTTGGAATGCCAGCGACTACGTATTCTGTTACGCTATCTGCAAAAACGGAAAAGTAATAGACTTCACAAACGAAACTACCTATACGATTCCGGCAAATGCAACCGACGAAGATGTATTCACTGTACGTGCAGCCAACCAGATGGGTGGACTCGGACAAGCATCCAACGGAAGTAACGCTACCGGCATCGATCAAAGTACCGTAAACAAAGAAGTGGTAGAACGTCAATACTACAATGTAAACGGTATTCGTATCAATAATACAGAAAAAGGTCTGAACATCATCCGTACCATCTATAGCGACGGTACCATTGATACAGTAAAAGAATTCGTAAAATAAAGTAAGAAAAGGTTTCCCGACATACTTTGCCGGGAAACTATTCTCTATTACTGAATGCCGGCTGCATCCCTTTCATATGCAGCCGGCATTTTATTTGCAAGTAGCTGTTAATTGAAAGAAAACACCCTACCAAAAACAGAAAATATTATCTTTGCGCTCTCATAAATCAAACACTGAACAAAAAATGAATTACAAGCTCCTCGTTCTCGATCTGGACGGCACTCTGACCAACACAAAGAAAGAGATAACACCCCGTAACAGAGAGATACTGATACAGGCACAACAACAGGGCACACGACTGGTATTGGCTTCCGGCAGGCCCACTTATGGCATCGTCCCCTTGGCAAACCAATTACAAATGAATCAGTTCGAAGGATACATCCTCTCCTATAACGGCGGAGAAATCATCGATTGGAAAACTCACGAAATACTCTATTCAAACGTATTGCCCGATACCGCCATTCCTCAATTATACGAATGTGCCAAACGGAACGGCCTTGCCATCCTTACTTACGACAAAGAATACATCATCACCGAGAATCCGGAAGATGAATACGTAAAGAAAGAAGCCTTTCTGAACAAAATGCAAATCCGGGAAACAAACGATTTCCTAGCCGACATCCGCCTGCCTTTGCCCAAATGCCTGATAGTAGGAGAACCGGATAAACTGATAGCAGTGGAATCAGAATTGTCCCTTCTGATGCAAGGCACAATCAGCGTTTACCGTTCAGAACCTTATTTCCTGGAATTAGTGCCGCCGGGTATCGATAAAGCCCGGTCACTTGCCGTATTATTGGAGAAGCTGAACATGAAAAAAGAAGAAATGGTAGCTATCGGCGACGGTTATAACGACTTGAGCATGATTAAATTCGCCGGATTAGGAGTAGCCATGGGCAATGCTCAAGAACCGGTAAAGAAAGCTGCCGATTATATCACTCTCTCCAACGATGAAGACGGCGTAGCCGTTGTTGTAGAAAGATTCTTTTCAGCATCAAAATAAGAAATATCAATTATTTATTCTAACTTTGTGGTTTCAAACAGAATAAATATCAAACGTTATGGAACATCAACTGACTATTTACAACACTTTAGATAGGAAAAAGGAATTGTTTGTGCCTTTACATGCACCCCATGTAGGTATGTACGTTTGCGGACCTACCGTGTATGGTGACGCCCATCTGGGGCATGCACGTCCGGCCATCACATTCGATGTACTCTTCCGTTATCTCACCCATTCAGGATATAAAGTGCGCTACGTGCGCAATATCACCGACGTAGGTCATCTGGAACACGATGCCGATGACGGTGAAGACAAAATCGCCAAAAAGGCACGCTTGGAAGAACTGGAACCAATGGAAGTGGTACAGTATTACTTGAACCGTTACCATAAAGCGATGGATGCATTAAATGTACTTCCACCAAGTATCGAGCCGCATGCATCCGGACACATCATCGAACAAATCGAACTGGTAAGTAAAATTCTGGAAGCCGGTTATGCTTATGAAAGCGAAGGTTCCGTCTATTTCGACGTAGCCAAATACAATAAGGACTATCATTATGGCAAACTCTCCGGCCGCAATCTGGACGACGTGCTGAATACCACCCGTGACTTGGACGGCCAGAACGAGAAACGTAATCCTGCCGACTTTGCCCTATGGAAGAAAGCACAGCCGGAACATATCATGCGTTGGCCCTCACCGTGGGGAGATGGTTTCCCCGGATGGCACGCTGAATGTACAGCGATGGGACGGAAATATTTAGGAGAACACTTCGATATTCACGGAGGAGGTATGGACCTGATATTCCCGCATCACGAATGCGAGATCGCTCAATCGGTGGCCTCTCAAGGCGATGACATGGTGCATTACTGGATGCACAATAACATGATTACGATTAACGGTACCAAGATGGGCAAATCGCTCGGCAACTTCATCACATTGGATGAATTCTTTAGCGGAACCCACAAGTTACTGACGCAGGCATATACCCCGATGACTATTCGCTTTTTCATTCTGCAGGCACATTATCGCAGCACGGTAGATTTCAGCAATGAAGCTCTGCAAGCATCTGAAAAAGGGCTGCAACGTCTGATGGAAGCCGTAGATAACTTGGAGAAAATCACCCCGGCAGCCACTTCTACAGTCAGCGTAAAAGAAATCCGTACGAAGTGCTATGAAGCCATGAACGATGACATGAATACGCCCATCGTTATAGCCAATCTGTTCGAAGGCGCCAAAATGATTAACAATATCATTGCCGGAAACGATACAATCTCCGCTGAAGACTTGAAAGATTTAAAAGAGACATTCCATCTGTTCAGTTTTGAAATTCTCGGTTTGAAAGAAGAGAAAGGCTCTTCAGATGGCCGTGAAGCGGCTTATGGAAAAGTAGTCGATATGTTGCTTGAACAACGTGTGAAAGCGAAAGCAAACAAAGACTGGGCGACTTCCGACTTCATCCGTAACGAACTGACCGCACTGGGATTCGAGATCAAAGATACCAAAGACGGCTTTGAATGGAAGCTAAACAAATAAAGAGGAAACCCTGTCTATAACAATAAAATGCCGGATCAAAACAAGTCGATCCGGCATTTTTTCTTTACCTATATTCACTAATACCCCAATTTATTCATAAGAAATCATATTTGACAATATACGTTCCCTATACCAAGGATCATCTATCTCTTTCAGCATTCCCCCCATTTCCGAACAAAGTTGTTTCACCACCTCTTTATTCTCCTCCAATGAAAGGTTATTCATCTGATAAGGGTCTTTTTCATCATCAAACAACAGACTCTTTTTCAATTGCTTCGTATTGCGATCGATATAAAGCGCCATTGTATAACGATGCGTCTTGATTCCCCTTGATGAAGGAAAATAAGATGTCACTAACCCGTTTTCATCTTTCTCTCCATCCAGATTCTGAATGTATAAGGCACCTGTCGGACGTACGATATCAGCTTTTTCATCGAAGAAAAGCGGAGCAAAATTGCGTCCCTGTACTTCAGCAGGAGTAGAATCT
>NZ_HF991056.1:128470-137358 GCF_000432295.1 Bacteroides sp. CAG:189 | reverse complement strand
TACTTCAGCAGGAATAGAATCTCCAAGACCGCACAATCCCAACAGGGTAGGCATAATATCCGGTGAAGAAAGCATCAGATTATCCACTCGCGGGCGGATTTTATCCGGATACCGCACTATAAACGGAACATTCATCGACTCTGAATAAGGAGAGTTTTTCGGGTCATCCGTACGCTGGCTACACATAGTTTCTCCATGATCCGAAGAGAAAACGACAATTGTATTCTTATCCAGTCCCATCTCCTTCAATGTTGCCAATATCTGACCAAAAGCACGATCGACGCCAGTCACCGATGCAAAATAGTAACGAGCCGATTCCGCCTTTTCCATTTTCGCATCTGCATTGGGCCGAATCAAAAGACTATCGAGCGGACGGTCTTTATACAAATTGAAATCTTCCTCCATACAGTCGTCCAATGAACGATACGGACTATGCGGAGGATTCATTCCTACCATAATAAAGAACGGCTTTTTCATATCGCGCACATTGCCCTCGTTTTTCAAGTACGAAACAACCATCCCGGCTTCGTGTAAGGGCGACCATTCCTTAGGGTCATGACGTTTCCCGTCCGTATCCCAATAATGAGAATTCTTATGTTCATCAAATGTGCCGTAAGAATACCAATAATTAAATCCGTGTCGACGTTCCTTCGGAGTATAAGCATCCCATACCGGCCGCTTTTCTTCTACATACTGTCCCGGATTTTCCGGATCATTCGGTGTCGGAAAATCAGCATGCAATTTTCCAAAATAAGCACAATCGTAGCCTGCACTTTGAAACACGTCACCGATACACTCTGCATCTTCACGCAAGGAACTGATGGGACGATTCGAATTACAATTCAAAGGTATACCACTCTTGTTAGGATACATTCCTGTCAACAAACTGCCACGATGAGGACTACTCAACGGACAATTACTCTGTGTTGAAGTCAGTACCACTGATTCGCGGGCAAAAGCATTCAAATTAGGTGTATGCACGGGATCGGCTTTAAAATTCACCTTTTCCCGGAATCCCTCCTGTCCCCAAAATTCCATCGCCTGATTGCGATACTGATCAGGAAAAACATAAATGATATTGGGATGTTCGATTTGTTCAGCCTGTGGAGCTTTACACCCCTGCATAGCAAACAAACTCAAACCGCCGAATAATAAATTTATCTGATTGTTCATGACAAATGACTATTGATTAGTAGTAAGCAAGTAGTTAAGTAGTCAAGTAGCAAGTAGTTAAGTAGTCAAGTAGCAAGTAGTCAAGTAGTAAGTAGTAAGTAGTCAAGTAGAATAGATTCATTCTGAAACATGCACTCTTTTTTGATAGCCGGACTATCACCTACTCACTACTTGACTACTTAACTACTTGACTACTTAACTACTTGACTACTTAATTACTTTTTCTCCATATCTCTCTTACGCATCAATCCCTCCAAGAAGTAATAATCGGCATAGTTCAACGGAACGTCGATTTCGGAGTCGTGAGGGATGCTGCCTACGGAGTGCATCAGTATAAAATTACCGTTTGTTCCTACTGCTGCACGGTAAGCCGGCGAGCCAAGACTCTCCATGATTTTATCAGCCGTAACCTTATAATCATTTCCCGGAAGATAGTTTTCCATTTCATATAGTGCGGAAGCTGTACAGGCAGCAGCCGAGGCATCACGCGGTTCATTCGGAATATTGGGAGCATCAAAATCCCAATAGGGTACGAGATCTTCCGGCAGATTTTTATTGGTAAAGATAAAATTGTAGACTTTCTGTGCTTGATCAAGATATTTCTTATCATGGGTATAGCGGTAACAAACCGTGTATCCATACAGTGCCCATGCCTGTCCACGAGCCCATGCCGACTCATCCGCATATCCCTGCGCTGTCTGTTTCTTACGCACTTCACCTGTTTCCGGATCATAATCCACCACATGATAACAACTATTATCCTGACGGAAATGATGCGCCATCGTTGTATCGGCATGTTTCACTGCAATATTATAAAAAGTAGAATCTCCCGAAAGCGTTGTCGCTTCAAACAACAATTCAAGATTCATCATATTATCAATGATAACCGGACATTTCCAGCCGCGTGTACTCTGCCATCCTCTGTCGGCATCCCACGACTGAATAACTCCTGCATTCGGACGAAAACGAGTAGACAATGATCTGGCAGTTTCCACAATCACATCTTTGTATTCTTTCTTATCAGCCAGGCGATACCCGTTCAGATAGCTGCAACCAATCATAAAACCTACATCATGATGCCATTTCAAATGTTTTACCGAATCGAGTGCTTCTGTATATTTCACTGCCAGTGGCAACCACTTCTTATCTCCGGTAAGCTCATAAGTGAGCCATATACTACCCGGATAAAAGCCAGAACACCAATCATCAATGGGAATATAAACAATATTACCATCTTTATCAATCGTGCGTGGATTCAATACTCTACCCGACTTCTCTATAATATCAGTCTGGATCGTATTCTGCGCAGCAGCATTATCAATGTTATCCTGAATAAAGTCTTTTTCAACCGTTTTAGTGTTGTTGCAACTTGTCAGAATCAGCAGGGAAAATCCCAATACACTCAAAATCGTTTTCATAATACCTGGATTATTTGTGATGTAATTAATTTCATGATGGCAAAAATAGCGCAATCCAACAGATTTGACTGTACTAAATAATCCAATTAAGAGACAAATTTGGTACATTTGCAGAAAATAATATGCCAATGAACCAATATGTCAATGTCCAACTGCACGTCCAGATATAGCAGCGCAGCCAATTGGCACATTGGCATATTGACCAATTAACCAATTATTAATCATGACACCACAGGATTTTTTTAAAAACGATCTTTTTGCCGAAAGGGCAGGCATCGTACTCATGGAAGTACGCGAAGGATATAGTAAAGCCCGACTGGAAATAAAAAAGGAACATCTCAATGCAGGAAACCGCACACAAGGAGGAGCTATCTTTACCTTGGCCGACCTTGCCTTAGCAGCCGCTGCCAATTCGCATGGGCAACTTGCTTTTTCCTTATCGTCCAATATTACGTTTCTCCGTGCCAGTGGTATTGGTGATACATTGTATGCCGAAGCCCGGGAGCGATATATCGGCCGGAGCACCGGATATTATCAGATAGATATCACTAACCAAAAAAATGAATTAATCGCCACATTCGAATCAAGCGTATTCCGCAAAGATCAACAAGTACCTTTTACTTTGTGACAATCGAAGTAAGCGGATAACGATTCCCGGTAACACTTCTGAGAAAAGCTTTGGCCGACCCGATATTCAAAAACATATCCAAACGAACCGGGAGGTGGTTTTTATCATCTGTAATATAGAATGTAATCACCTCCTTTTCTTTATCTTTGTCGGTATATTCCACAAATGAGAAAACAAGGCATCGGTAAGTCGTATCATTCTCTGCTTTGATATTTTTCATCCCGCGATAAATCAAGGTCTGTTCTTCTACCCTGCGACCGGTAGCCATAGGAAAGTTTATTTTCTGCCCGACCGTATAGTCGTTCGGATCGTAAGAGCGGGCTTGTGCCAAAATACTGAGCATATCAAAAACACAGCGACTGTCACTATATTCGGTCTCTATAATCTCACCATCCCGGTAAGTACGCTTTTGATTGACAAAGCACAGTCCGTCTTTATAGGAAAACCATGCCTCGTCTACCGTGTAACGTTTTCCCTCTTCAGCTCCTTTGCGGAAATAACGGGGTTCGAGTTTCTCACTGACAATACAAGTCAAAGTGTCCCGCATTTTAAAGAAAAAATCAATTTTCTTACTGCTCACCGACAAGAGATTAAAACGGTAGGCCGGTTTGGAGTGATAAGTCGTCGCATTCGTGGTAAGGCTTGCCAAACCTGCCTTTATCCATACAAATTTCCAGTTGAAATACAAATCGTACATTACATGCTCACCGGACTTGAAAGCTTCGTTCGTAGCTTCACACTGAGCCTTGACCGGCATTGAGAAGCAAACACTAACAATCAATGTCAACCATAGCAGGTTTATACGACTCTTAACGCTGGCGACCGCTTTGATTATTATTCTGGCCTCTTTTCTTCTTGTCTTCATCTGGTTTTTGTTTTTTAAGTTCATCCGGTTTTTGTTTATCCAATGGCGTTGCCTTCACATCCCAAGTCTGTTCGACCTCCCAATTGGCTCTCGGTTCCAATATCTGCGGATAATAGTACACCATTTCCGGCTGCCGCTTCGTTTCGTATTCACCGGTATCCCAGACTCCATTTCCATTCGTATCATTCACCAAACGAGCGCAGTACTTACCCGGATTCAAGAAATAGAAATCTGCTTTCCCATCAACGACAGGTACTTTACGCACTACCTTATCCTGACCATCGAGCAATTCCACAAAAGCAATGGAATCACACCCTGTAACATTAAAATAAATGGCCCCGTATTCCTCCAGAGAACGTACTTTTATGTTCTGCTTTATCTTATCGGTAAACAACCCGTAAATACCATGAAAAGCAGTCGAATCTACCGAGAACTCGTATTCCGTCGCCGGCTCCCAATCATAATACAAATTATACTTACGTAAGTTCAACGAATCCTGTGTAAAATCAAAAGAAACCTCCTCCCATAACGTATCCACTTTCTGTTTCAGGTGGATAGCCGCAGTATCAAACCAGGCTATCGGCTCCTCAAAAGTCAATGAGATATAATCGTACACATCCATAGAAGAAGAGGCACGCGATGATACAGGCAGGAATTTGGTCGGTTCCGGCTCATCCTCTTCATCTTTCTTTCTCTTCTTTTTCTTGGGCTCATCCGTATTCTTTTTCACATTCTTGGCTACAAGCTTCAATGTATCCGTCCGCGGAACCAACTGATTCAATGTATCCGTATACAAATAGCTAAGACTGAATGACAACGTATCTTGCTTATAAAGCAACGAATCTTTTACCCAATAATGAATAGTATCATTTTTCAGGCTCTTCTCAATAACAAAAGCATCCTCCTCTTCAAAGTTCAACCCCTTCAACACCGGCAAAGTATCGGCTTTGGCTGCAAAATAAAGCGTAAATTTCTCCGGAGTCAGACGTTCGCTTTTAATAAGATATTGCGAAAACAGATTTTCCGTAAAAGAACGCAATACAATATTATCCGGCAGATAATAAGTATATTTTCTTTCAACAATCGTATCAATAGTCAAAGAGTCCACCCAAGTCGTATCCTGTCGCATACGTTCCTCCCAACGGGGAATAACCAAAGAGTCATTAAAAGCCAGCGCTTCGCTCTTCTGGCTGAAAGAAAAATTCTGATCGGCATCCATCAGACCAAAGATACGGTATTCTCCCGGAGCAATCCCCCGGATTACAAAATGCCCGCGACTGTCCGTACGGGCTACCCGGTCAAACGGCAATTTAGTAAATGCCGTATCGGATAAATTGGAATGTAAGCCCACCAGCATTCCCTTTACCGGCTCCAGATTGGAAGCTTCGAGTAACGTACCGGATACCTCTAACGTATCGATCACATCTCCGGTAGAGAAAGTAAACGCAAAATTACCCAACGGATTTCCTTCATTGTTATCAACGATGGCATCCGAAAAATCAATCGTATAAGTGGTATTGGGTTTCAGTGAATCGAGCAGGTTTATGTTTATCTTCTTTCCCGAAGGTTTAATTTCAGGCTGCTGTGCCTGAGGCGGAGAAATCACAACCTTTTCATTCGCTTTTTCCAATTTTATATATTCATCAAATTCAAGTGAAATTTTCTTCCGGGTGCTGTTAAGTGCCCCGGCAACAGGTGAACTCTTCATAAAACGGGGAGGTGTCTCATCCCTCGGGCCACCGTCCGGACGGCCTATACTGGCACATGAATAAAAAGCAGCCACTCCTGCGACTACCGTCAACACCTTGCGAATAAGCAACTTTATATTATAAGATCTTTTACGTAACATGATGCAAAAATAAAGGTTCTCAGAGAATAAATACTATACTTTACACTAATTTAATGAAAAATCGGGCAATACCGTTCCAAGCATCACTCAGCTGTCATTATTTACCAACAGATGCGACATTTGGAACGAAGTCTCTATTAATAAGAGAAAAACATAGTTAAAAAAGCGGGTATTATAGAACATTCTTACAAGAAATTAAAGTACTTTTGCAGCGAAAACTGAAAAAGCGTATTTCGGTTTTCTTCTTCCATCCTTATACATTACTATGAGCACACAAATTTGTAGAAATTTATCAATAAACACTGAATATAGAAGTATGAAAAGTAGAATTGTATTATTCGCATTTTGTTTGACCCTCTTGTCGAGTTGTGGCAAAAAGGGTTTTGACATGGGAGGAGCTCCGGAATGTGCAGTGCAAACCCTGCAACCCGCAACAGTCAATCTGACCAGTTCTTATCCGGCTACTATTAAAGGAAAACAGGACGTAGAAATTCGTCCCCAAGTATCAGGTTTCATCACCAAAGTTTGTGTAGACGAAGGTTCCATGGTACGCAAAGGACAGGTATTGTTCATCATTGATCCTACGCAATACGAAGCTGCCGCACGTTCGGCCAAAGCAGCCGTAGCAACTGCCGAAGCTGCTGTAAGTACGCAACAGATCACTGTTGACAATAAACGTGCCTTGAACAAGAAAAATATTATCAGCGACTATGATCTGGCTATGGCCGAAAACTCGCTTGCATCAGCCAAAGCACAACTGGCCTCGGCAAAAGCACAGCTTATCAGTGCAGAGCAGAACCTCGGATTTACCAACGTAAAAAGTCCTTCCGACGGTATTGTCAATGATATCCCTTATCGTTTGGGAAGTTTGGTAAGCCCCTCGATCGCTACCCCACTGACTATTGTTTCAGATATTACCGAAATGTACGTTTATGCTTCTCTGACAGAGAAAGAACTCTTGGAATTGGTACGTAAAGACGGTTCGCAAAGCGCTGCCGTAGAGACCTATCCCGAAGTACAACTCCAACTTTCAGACGGAAGTACCTACGATCAAAAAGGAAAAATAGAGACCATCAGCGGTGTAATCAATGCAAACACAGGTGCGGTCAGCATTCGTGCTACTTTCCCAAACAGTAACCACCTGTTGAGAAGTGGCGGTATGGGTAATCTCATCATCCCTTACCACATGGAAAACGCTCTTGTTGTTCCGCAAAAGGCAACGACAGAAATACAAGATAAGAAATTTGTATTCCTGCAACAACCGGACAATACGGTTAAGATGAATGAAATCACCATACTTAACATCGATAACGGACAAGAGTATGTAGTTACCTCCGGACTGAAACAAGGCGATCTGATCGTTATTGAAAATGTAGGTACTCTGAAAGACGGACAAACTATTAAACCGACTACTCCTGCCCAGTCGGAAGCAAACTTCCAGCAAGCTATGCAAGATCGTAAAGAAGGAAAAATGTAAATTCAGCTTATAGAGATAACAAAACTATGAAATTAGATAGATTTATTAATCGCCCGGTACTATCTACGGTAATCTCCATCGTAATAGTCATTCTGGGTATATTGGGACTGTTCTCGCTCCCTATTTCCCAGTATCCGGACATCGCACCGCCTACGGTAAGCGTCTCCACCACTTACCAGGGAGCTAATGCCCAGACGGTATTGAACAGTGTGATTGCCCCACTCGAGGAGCAGATCAACGGTGTGGAGAATATGATGTACATGACATCTACTGCAACAAATACAGGTGAAGCCCGTATCGACGTTTATTTCAAACAGGGAACAGATCCGGATATGGCCGCCGTCAACGTACAGAACCGTGTAGCCAAAGCACAGGGCTTCCTGCCGGCCGAAGTTACCCAAGTAGGTGTAATCACCTCCAAACGCCAGACCAGTATGTTGCTGGTATTCTCGTTGTATAGTTCAGACGATAAATACGATAACGAATTCCTTGAGAATTATGCCAAAATTAATGTAATCCCTGAGGTTCAGCGTGTACCCGGTGTGGGTGATGCCATGGTGCTCGGTGCCGACTACTCTATGCGTATCTGGTTGAAGCCGGATAAAATGGCCCAATACCACCTGATGCCTACCGATGTCTCCACTGCTTTGGCCGAACAGAATATAGAAGCCGCTCCGGGCTCGTTCGGTGAACAAGGCAACCAGACTTTTCAATACACACTAAGGTACAAAGGACGCCTGCAAAGTCAGGAAGAATTTGAAAATATCGTCATTCGTGCTACTTCAGACGGACAAGTGCTTCGCCTGAAAGACATTGCAGAAGTGGAGTTAGGACGTTTAACTTATGGGTATACCAACAACGTTAACGGACACCCGGGTGTTACCTGTATTATCTTCCAAACAGCCGGTTCGAATGCAACACAGATTATCAAAGACATCGAAGCATTGCTGCAAAAATCTGAAGAGACATTCCCTCCGGGTGTAAAAGTAAATATTTCCCAGAATGCCAACGACTTCCTTTTTGCTTCTATCCATGAAGTAATCAAGACTCTGCTCGAAGCATTCGTACTGGTATTTATTGTGGTATACGTCTTCCTGCAAGATTTCCGTTCCACATTAATTCCGGCCATCGCTATTCCAGTAGCTTTGATCGGTACATTCTTTGTACTTTATTTGATCGGATTCAGCATTAATCTGCTGACGCTTTGCGCTATGGTACTCGCCATTGCCATCGTGGTCGATGATGCCATCGTAGTCGTCGAAGGGGTCCATGCAAAACTGGACCAAGGATACAAATCTTCCCGATTGGCTTCTATCGACGCCATGAATGAATTAGGTGGCGCTATCGTATCCATCACGCTCGTAATGATGTCCGTATTTATCCCTGTAAGCTTCATGACAGGTACTTCCGGTACATTCTATCGCCAGTTCGGTTTAACAATGGCTATCGCTATCGGTTTATCGGCAGTCAATGCATTG
>NZ_HF991056.1:125727-128416 GCF_000432295.1 Bacteroides sp. CAG:189 | reverse complement strand
ATCCTGCTGAAACCGCATAAAGAAGATGAAAAGAAAAAATCAACTTTCGTCAGCCGTTTCCATACAGCATTCAATGTCTATTATGACAATATATTGAAACGATATAAAAAAGGTACACTTCGTTTCATCCACAAGCCTTGGTTGACCATCGGTAGTGTAATAGCCGGCATCGCCCTGTTGATGTTCCTGATGAATATTACTCCAACCGGTTTGGTTCCAAATGAAGATACCGGTACTATTATGGCAGTTGTCGACATGCCGCCGGGAAGTTCTATGGAGCGCACCACCGAAGTTATGCAGCGCATCGACAGCTTGTTGGGTGCTGACCAAGCAATCGAAAGCCGGACGATGATTGTCGGTTACAGCTTCCTCGCCGGACAAGGACCAAGTTACGGTTCATTTATCTGTAAATTGAAACCTTGGGAAGAACGAAGCATCAAGCAACGTTCCGATTTCGTATCCGGAATGCTTTATCTGAAAGCCCGTGAAGTCATCAAAGATGCACGCGTATTGCTGTTTGCACCTCCTATGATCCCGGGATATAGTGTATCCAACGGTTTCGAGTTGAACTTGCAGGATAAAACCGGTGGTAGCCTGGATAAGTTCTACGAAGTAGCACAAGACTTCATTACCAAGTTACAAGCGCGTCCGGAAATTCAGTCTGCACAGACATCCTTTAATCCGAATTTCCCGCAATACATGATCGATATTGATGCCGCCGCCTGTAAAAAGGCCGGTCTTTCACCAAACGATATCCTGACAACCCTGCAAGGATATTATGGCGGTCTATACTCTTCCAACTTCAACCGATTCGGTAAGTTGTACCGTGTAATGATCCAGGCAGATCCCGATAGCCGTGCCAACCTTGAATCCTTGAAATCCATCAAGGTGCGCAACGGAAATGAAATGGCACCCATCACTCAGTTCATGAGCGTTAAACGTATCTACGGACCGGATAATATCAAGCGATTCAATATGTTTACTGCTATGACTATCAACGGTTCCCCCGCTGACGGCTACAGTTCCGGGCAAGCTATCCAAGCAATGCAAGAAGTAGCTCAAGAATCGTTGCCTACCGGTTACGGTTATGAGTTCTCCGGTATGACCCGTGAAGAACAAAGTTCCAGTGGAAGCAGTACAGCCATGATTTTCGTACTCTGTTTTGTTTTCGTATATCTCTTGTTGAGTGCGCAGTACGAAAGTTATATTTTACCTTTGGCCGTATTGCTTTCTATTCCGTTCGGTTTGGCAGGTAGTTTCATTTTTGCCCATTTGATGGGATTGGCAAACAATATCATCCCGATACTCGGAGCAGCTACCAATAATATCTACATGCAAATCGCCTTGATCATGTTGATGGGACTTTTAGCAAAGAATGCCATTCTGATCGTAGAGTTTGCCCTCGACCGTCGTAAGATGGGTATGAGTATCACTTGGGCAGCCGTATTAGGAGCAGGTGCCCGTTTGCGTCCTATCCTGATGACTTCATTGGCCATGGTTGTCGGATTGATTCCATTGATGCTGGCCATGGGAGTAGGTGCCAACGGTAACCGCGCATTGGGTACAGCTGCCGTAGGCGGTATGTTCATTGGTATGATCTGTCAGATCTTTGTCGTACCGGCCTTGTTCGTAATCTTCCAATACCTGCAAGAAAAAGTTAAGCCGATGGAATGGGAAGATATCGACAACTCTGATGCGGAAACAGAAATAGAACAATATGCTAAATAAAGTTAGAAAAAAATTAAGCATGAAAAAACAAATCATATGTATGTTGTGTGCAACTGCCTTTTTAAGCAGTTGCCACATCTATAAATCATACGACAGACCCGAGGATATTGAGATCTCCGGTTTATACCGTGATACGGTAGCAGGAGGTGATACGTTGGTATCCGATACGACCAACTTCGGGAATCTGCCTTGGAGAGAGGTTTTCACCGATTCTCAGCTACAAACACTCATTGAGCAGGGATTGGCGAATAATACCGATCTGCAGACCGCCATACTGAAAGTAAAAGAAGCACAAGCAGCTTTGATGACTTCCCGTCTTGCCTATGCTCCAATGCTGGCATTATCCCCTCAGGGTACTATCAGCAGTTTCGATAAAAGTGCCGCAACCAAAACGTATTCCTTACCGGTAACCGCCAGTTGGGAACTCGACCTCTTCGGTAATTTGTTGAATGCAAAGAGAGGTTCTCAGGTAGCTCTTCTACAAACGAAAGCATACCGCCAAGCCGTACAAACTCAGATTATCTCCGGCATTGCCAATACATACTACACCTTGTTGATGTTGGACAAACAGTTGGAAATCTCCGAACAAACAGCCGATGTAATGAAACGCAACGTAGAAACGATGCGTGCCATGAAAGATGCAGGTATGACGAATGCTGCCGCCGTTGCGCAAAGCGAAGCCGCCTATGCGCAGGTTATCGCCTCTCTACCGGCTATCCGTCAAAGTATCCGCGAAGCCGAAAACGCCCTCTGCATGCTTTTAAGACAAGCACCGCAAGCTATCAAACGCAGCACATTGGAAGAGCAGCAATTACCCACACAATTCTCTGTTGGCGTACCTTTGCAGCTATTATCCAATCGTCCGGACGTGAAAGCCGCCGAAATGAATCTGGCAAGTACTTATTATAATACCAATGCCGCCCGCGCTGCTTTCTATCCGCAAATCACGATTAGCGGTTCA